>JBJHAZ010000077.1:0-8228 GCA_050485225.1 Gammaproteobacteria bacterium | reverse complement strand
GGAGTGGCGCTGGGTGATGAACAGTATCGAGGCCACGATCAGTCCCAGGAAAAAGGACCAGATGAGAATGGGGTGACTTTCGAGGGCCCAGGTGATCACCCGCGCCAGGGAAAAGATGCTGCACAGAATGCCGCCGAACAGGGTCAGCAGGAAGGTGCCGTTGGCCTCGCGCCACATGGCCGGAAACCCGTCGCGGAACCCGATGACAATCAGGCCGGGCCTCAGGTTGCGCAGCGAATCGATCAGTTCTTCGTAGATGCCACTGATGAAGGCGATGGTGCCGCCGGACACGCCGGGCACCACATCGGCTGCGCCCATGGCCAGCCCCTTGGCAAACAACAGGGGTTTGCCGCGGGTGCGGCGGTCGTTGTTACCGGAGTTCCGCTCAGCCATTGCTGGTCCCACCCACCAATGGAACGAACCGAACCGCTTCCACCGCCTGATCCTCGAACTCGTCGCTGCTGCCCTTGCGCCGGATCACCCTCAGCCACTGGTCGCCGTCCGGTCCCACCGGGATGACCAGGGTGCCGTCGGGACCCAGCTGTTCCAGAAGCTCCGGCGGTACCCGCTCCGGCGCGGCCGCGGAGAGAATGGCGTCGAAGGGCGCCTTTTCGGGCCAGCCGTGCCCACCATCCCGGTAGGACAGGCTGACGTTGCGGATGCCCAGCGCCCGCAGTCGTTCCCGCGAACGGTCGAGCAGCGGCTTGATGCGCTCGATGGCAAAGACATGGTCCACCAGGCGGGCCAGAATCGCCGTCTGGTAGCCGGAACCGGAACCGATTTCCAACACACGCCCGGGGCGACCGGCCGACAACAGCAGCTCGGTCATGCGGGCCACGATGTAGGGCTGGGAGAGGGTTTGCGAATAGCCGATGGGCAGCGCGGTGTCCTCGTAGGCACGATGGGCCAGCGCCTCATCGAGGAAGATGTGCCTGGGCGTGCTGCGCATCACGTCGAGTACGTCCTCGTTGCGAATGCCCAACTCCCTAAGACGCTTGATCAGTCGTTCCCGGGTTCGCTGTGACGTCATGCCAATTCCATCAAACTTTGGCGCTATCACGCTCCGCTCCCCTTGTTGCTTTGCTTTTGTGTTGTGTGCTGTTTTCTGGCATCGGACTATATCACAGGCGTCAGGTTGCCCCGGCCGCCGGGAGCCCACCGGGTGGCGCGGCGCGACAGCCGGCAATTTCCCGCAGCACCGACGTGGCAAAGGCCCCGGGCGGGAGCGCGAACCGCACCTCGAGGTCCGAGTGCTCGAGCCATTGCCAGGCGAATGCTCCGGGCATGAGGCAGAGTGGGCGACGCTCCTGGGTCAGGCCGGCGTGTTCAAGGGCGTACAGCCAGCCCTGCCACGGCTCCAGCCACTCTCGCTCGCGCTCCTGCCAATCGGTGGTCAGCGGCGAGCGCCCCCTGCCCCAGAGAGGACCGGTGGAAACCAGGGGCTCACGGTCATCGGCCAGGTTCCAGCTGCCGTCGCGAACCCGGGCCGCCAGCACCTGATTGAAGAGCCACGACCGCGCCGCCGACAGCACCAGGTCACGGCGCGGCAGGCGCTTGGGCAGACGCCCGTCCTGCAGGGCATCCACAAAGGCGGTGAGGTTGCTTCCGCCATGACCGAAACGCTGCTCACCGAAATAGTTGGGTACCCCGTGATCCGCGATCCACGCGAGCCGCTCCTCGACAGCATGGCGGTCGGCGACCAGCTCGCGCAGGCGAATCACGAACCGATTGGCGCTGTGCTGCCCGCGCCGCAGCTTGCGGGTATGGCGCGTCTGGTGAAGCAGCGCGACAGACTCCCCCTCTCCCAGCACCGGCTGTATCGCAGCCAGATCAAGGGAGCCGGGAACCGGCACACTGATCCATTGGGTGGTCAGCGCACGGCGATCCTTGAGCCCCGAATAGCCGACCTCACGCGCGCGCAGGCCAGCCAGATCGGCCACGCGATCCACCAGCCAGCGGGTGTTGAGGTTGCGTTTGCGCAGATGGAGGTAGAGGTGTTCGCCCACACCGGACAGCTCGGTGTCGATCACTTCGTCCACCACGAAATCCTCCGGCTTATGGCGGATCAGCGCGGGTGCTGGTGACACCAGCACGCGGGGAAAGTCGAGATCCCAGCGGTCGGCCGGGGCGTCATGAATATGGAAGTCCGTCAAGGATGTGTCCCATCGGCAAGCGGCTGCAACAACGCCACCGCGTGACAGGCGATGCCCTCCTTGCGCCCGACAAAGCCCAGCCGTTCGGTAGTGGTGGCCTTGACGTTGATGGCATCGCGGGAGCACTGGAGATCGGCCGCGAGGTTATCCACCATGGCCAGGGTGTGTTCGGCCAGACGCGGGGCCTGAGCCACCACCGTGATGTCCGCATTGCCGAGACGCCAGCCCCGATCCACCAGCCATTGGTAGACCTGTCGCAGCAGCACCCGGCTGTCGGCGCCCTTCCAGGCCGGGTCCGTATCGGGAAAATGACGACCGATATCACCCAGGCCTGCGGCACCGAGCAGGGCATCGCACAGGGCATGGATCAGCACATCACCGTCGGAGTGGGCCACGAGGCCGTGGTCATGGGGAATGGAGACACCGCCGAGCACCACATGGTCGCCCGGGCCGAAGGCATGCACGTCAAAGCCGTGGCCGACTCTCATGAGCGCTCTCCGACGGTTGTGTCCTCGTCCAGGCACTCTGCGTCGAGCGCCTGTGCGGCGAGTACTGCGCTCGCCAGTGAAAGGTCACCGGGAGCCGTCACCTTGAGATTGTCGCGTCGCCCCGCAACCAGCCGCGGACGCAGGCCGAACCTCTCCACGGCGCTGGCCTCATCGGTGATGACCTCGCCCGCCGCCAGGGCCGACTCGAGGGCGCGCCGGAGCAGGCCATAACGAAACATCTGCGGTGTCTGGGCCAGCCACAGCCGCGCGCGGTCCTCGGTCGCCTCGATTTCGGGAACAGTCGCCACGGCCGAAGCACGCTTGAGGGTGTCGCTGGCGGGCACGGCGAGAATGCCACCCACCGGGTGGTCGCGCAGTGTCGCCATGAGGGCGAGGATGTCCGACGGCATCACACAGGGGCGCGCCACGTCGTGTACCAGCACCCAGTCGTCTTCACCGGCCACGCCGTCCAGCACCTTGAGGGCGGCAAGCACGCTGTCGCAGCGCTCGGCGCCACCGGTTGCGGTGCGCCACCACTGCTTGCCGGGAAAATCCAGCGCCAGCCACCGGGCATCACCGTCACACAGGGCAACCACACCACCGGTCAAACCGCGAATGCCTTGCAAGCGCGTCAAGGTGTGGCAGATAAGCGGTCGATCGCCGAGCGGCAGATACTGCTTGGGGACACGGCTGCCAAAACGCCGGCCGAGCCCGGCGGCGGGCACCACCACCCAGAAGCGAGCGGCGCGCTTATCGTCGCTCATCGCCACCCTGTTTCTCGTCAACGATCATGTAGAAAATCTCGCCGTCCCGGATCATGCCCAGGTCCGCACGGGCACGCTCTTCGATGGCATCGTCACTGTGCCGCAGGGCTTCCACCTCCACGGCCAGCTCCTCATTGCGCTGCAGCAGAAACTCGTTGGTCTGCTGCTGCTCCTGGATGCGCTCGCTCAGATGGTGATACTGGGCGACGCTGCCCTCGCCGGTCCAGAGCCGTACCTGCAGCACGACCAGCATGATCAGCAGGACACCGAGCAGCCAGCGCATGATGACGACCCCGGACGGCGCGCCGCCTCGCTCAGCCCCGGAACTCGGCGCGACCGCGATAGGGGGCCTGGCCATTCAGTTCGGCCTCGATGCGCAGCAGACGGTTGTACTTGGCGACGCGATCCGAGCGGCACAGGGAACCGGTCTTGATCTGTCCGGCGGCGGTACCCACGGCCAGATCGGCGATGGTGGTGTCCTCGGTTTCACCGGAGCGGTGGGAGATCACTGCGGTATAACCGGCCTGCTTCGCCATGCGGATGGCGTCCAGGGTTTCGGACAGGGAGCCGATCTGGTTGAACTTGATGAGGATGGAGTTGGCGATCTTCCTGTCGATACCTTCCTGGAGGATGCACGTGTTGGTCACGAAGAGGTCGTCACCCACCAGCTGGAGCTTGTCGCCGCCCTTGCGAGTCAGCTCGGCCCAGCCATCCCAGTCACTCTCGTCCATGCCGTCCTCGATGGACAGGATCGGGTAGCGGTCGGCCAGGTCCACGAGGTAGTCGGCAAAGCCGGCGGCGCCGAACGACTTGCCTTCGCCCGACAGCTGGTACTGGCCATCGCGGTAGAACTCGGAGGCGGCACAGTCCAGCGCCAGGGTGATGTCGGTATCCAGCTTGTAGCCGGCCTTCTCCACCGCCTCGGCAATGGCTTCCAGGGCCGCCTCGTTGGAGGGCAGGTTGGGCGCAAAACCGCCCTCGTCGCCCACCGCCGTACTGAGGCCACGGGCGGACAGGACTTTCTTGAGGGCGTGGAAGATCTCGGCACCCTGACGCAGCGCCTCGGCAAAACTCGGCGCGGAAACCGGCTGCACCATGAACTCCTGGATATCCACGTTGTTGTCGGCGTGCTCACCGCCGTTGAGAATGTTCATCATCGGCACGGGCATGGAGTACTGGCCGGAGGTGCCGTTGACGTCCGCAATGTGGGCGTAGAGCGGTACGCCGCGTGCCGAAGCGGCGGCGCGCGCCGCGGCCAGGGACACCGCGAGGATCGCGTTGGCACCCAGCACGGACTTGTTCTCGGTGCCGTCGGCATCGATCATCCGTCGGTCGAGTGCCAACTGGTCGGTCACGTCCTTACCCAGCAGCAGATCGCGGATGGTGGTGTTCACGTTGCCAACGGCCTTGAGCACACCCTTGCCGAGATAGCGGGCCTGGTCGCCATCGCGCAGCTCTAGGGCTTCGCGGGAGCCCGTGGAGGCGCCGGAAGGCGCGCACGCGCTGCCGATCAGGCCGTTGTCGAGAATCACATCGGCATTGACGGTCGGGTTACCGCGGGAATCGAGCACCTCGTAGGCGCGCACGTCAGCAATCTTGCTCATGGGGAGACACTCTCCATCGTTGGTCGGTCAATAGGTCGGGAAAATCGTCGATGCGCCGGCGGGCCTGCTCAGCGAATCACCAGTGGCGCAAAACCCTTCACGAGCTCGTCCATGGCCTGCATGCGCGCCAGGAAGGGTTCCAGCCTGTCGAGCGGCAGGGCACAGGGACCGTCGCAGCGGGCCTGGTCCGGGTCCGGGTGAGCCTCGAGAAACAGCCCGGCAATGCCCTGGGACATGCCGGCCAACCCCAGCTCCACCACCTGGGCGCGCCGTCCGCCTGCCGATTGGGCAAGGCCTCCCGGCATCTGCAGGCTGTGGGTCACGTCGAAGATCACCGGACAGCCGAACTCCTTCATGATGCCGAAGCCGAGCATGTCGACCACCAGGTTGTTGTAGCCGAAACTGCTGCCGCGCTCGCACAGCATCAGGCGGTCGTTACCGGCCTCGCGGAATTTCTGCAGAATGTGCCCCATTTCCCGCGGCGCAAGAAACTGGGCCTTCTTGATATTGATGGCAGCACCGGTTTGCGCCATCGCCACCACCAGGTCGGTCTGGCGCGACAGGAAGGCGGGCAACTGGATCACGTCGCAGACTTCGGCGGCGGGCGCGCACTGCCAGGGCTCGTGCACATCGGTGATGACCGGGACCCGGTAACGGGATTTGATCTCGTCGAGGATATCCAGCCCCTTGTCCAGCCCGGGGCCACGAAAGGAGTGGATCGAGGAACGGTTGGCCTTGTCGAAGGACGCCTTGAACACATAAGGGATTCCCAGCTTCGCCGTCACTTCGGCATAGGCCGCGGCCACCTCCAGCGCCAGCTCCCGGGATTCGAGCACATTCATGCCGCCGAACAGCACGAAGGGCCGGTCGTTGGCCACCTCGATGGCTCCGACTGTCACTGTCCTCATGTCCATGACTCGTCCTCGGTCGGGTTAGGCGGGCGTCCGCTCACTCTGCTCGATGGCTGCCCGGACAAAACCGGAAAACAGCGGATGACCGCCACGGGGAGTGGAGGTGAACTCGGGGTGGAACTGACAGGCAAAGAACCAGGGGTGATCGGGAATCTCCACGGTTTCCACCAGGTCGTTATCGGCCGACCAGCCACCGACCCGCAACCCGGCCGCCTGCAGCTGCGCCACATAGGTATTGTTGACTTCATAGCGGTGACGGTGGCGCTCGACAATATTCTCCGCGCCGTAGATGGCCGCGGCCCTGCTGCCGGCCACCAGGTGGCACTGCTGGGCACCCAGCCGCATGGTGCCGCCGAGGTCGGACTTCTCGTTGCGCACCTCCACCTGGCCGGTTTGATCCACCCACTCGGTGATCAGGCCGATCACCGGATGCGGGGTCTCGCGCTTGAACTCGGTGCTGTTGGCTTCGCCCAGCCCCAGCACGTTGCGGGCGTACTCGATCACCGCCACCTGCATGCCGAGACAGATCCCCAGGTAGGGAATACGGTTCTCGCGGGCATGGCGCACAGCGACAATCTTGCCTTCCACGCCGCGTTCGCCAAAGCCGCCCGGAACCAGGATGGCACTGCAGCCGTCGAGGCTGGACACGTCGCCGTCGGTAAGGGTTTCCGAGTCGATGTACCGCACGTTGACGCGGGTGCGGTTGTGAATGCCGGCGTGGGTAAGCGCCTCATTGAGGGACTTGTAGGCGTCCAGCAACTCCATGTACTTGCCCACCATGGCGATGGTCACCTCCCGCTCGGGGTGGAGCTGGTTGTCCACCACGCGGTCCCACTCGGCCAGGTCGGCCGCAGGGCACTGCAGGCCGAACTTCTGCACCACAATTTCGTCCAACTGCCACTTGTGCAGGTGTCGGGGGATATCGTAGATGGTGCGGGCGTCCATCAGCGGCACCACGGCGCGCTGCTCGACGCTCGTGAACAGCGCAATCTTGTTGCGCTGGCCGTCGTCGATCTCCACCTCGGAGCGACACAGCAGGATGTCGGGCTGCAGGCCGATGGAGCGCAGCTCCTTGACCGAGTGCTGGGTGGGTTTGGTCTTGGTCTCGCCGGCGGTGGCAATGTAGGGCACCAGCGTCAGGTGCAGCAGCAACGAGCGCTGGGAACCGAGCTCCACCTTGAGCTGGCGAATCGCCTCGAGGAAAGGCTGGGATTCGATGTCACCCACCGTACCCCCGATTTCCACCAAGGCGATATCGGCGCCTTCGCCACCGGCCATGATGCGCCGCTTGATCTCGTCGGTCACATGGGGGATCACCTGCACGGTGCCGCCCAGGTAGTCGCCGCGGCGCTCGCGGCGCAGGATGGTTTCGTACACCTGGCCGCTGGTGAAGTTGTTGCGGCGGGTCATGCGGGAATTGAGGAAGCGCTCGTAGTGGCCCAGGTCGAGATCGGTTTCGGCACCGTCCTCGGTGACAAATACCTCGCCGTGCTGGAACGGGCTCATGGTACCCGGGTCGACGTTGAGGTAGGGGTCGAGCTTGAGCACGGTGACATTGAGGCCGCGGGCCTCGAGAATCGCACCGAGCGAAGCGGCGGCAATGCCCTTGCCCAACGAGGAAACAACACCACCGGTAACAAAAATAAAGCGCGTCATGCAGGCCTTCCAGGCAGGTCAGAAACAGAACGGAACAGACGGGACAGAAGCCTGAGAGCGGTGGCGCAGCAACCGTTGGCAGCCCTTCCAGTGATGGGACGCCAGATTACCAGAACAGGGGGGGCTTCTCAACGACGAGTCCCCCACCGGGGCACGGCCTGATCGCTGTTATTCCTCGGTGCTGTCGGGTGCGTCCACGCCCACCGGATAGGGCAGATCCGCGCTGTAAACGGTTTCCAGCGTATCTTCCGCTTCGTTGCCGTAGAGGTTCTGCATCTCCTCTTCCGAAGCCTGGATGCCCACGTGATAGGCGGCGAAACCGGGCATCACCACCTGGTTTAGGGCCATGCCGATGACGCGCCCGGAAAACGGTGAGGTGATCTCCGACTTCTGGTTGGTGATGGGGTTGACGACCACGCCCAGCACCTGCCCTTCCTTGACCTGGGCACCGAGATCGACCGAACTCATCAACACCCCGCCGCGGGCGGCGCGTACCCAGTAGGATCGATAGTAGGCCGGTCTGGGACGGGACCAGAAAAAGGGGCGCGACGACATGCCGAGACTGGTCATCAGCGTGCGGATGCCCTTGACGCCGTCGGCGACGGCATCCTCCTGGATGCGCATGGGCTCACCGGCCTCGACCGTCACGGCG
>JBJHAZ010000076.1:0-8275 GCA_050485225.1 Gammaproteobacteria bacterium | reverse complement strand
ATATTCACGATTGTTCTCTTTCCCGGTAGGGGTTGGGCGGGTGCCACTCGGGCGCGTACCCAGAATGGCGCCCTGTGCGCGCAGCTGTTCGAGCACCGCTGCGCCATGGCCGAGCACGGCCGAGGGTTCCAGATTCGGCATCTGCTGGCCAAGTGCAGCCAGGTGCTCGGCACCGCTCAGCCCGGGGTGTTCGCGAATACCCTGAGCGAGCGCCCGGGTGGCTGTATTGATCCCGATGAAGCGCACGCGTTCGCCGACGTCGCGGAACAGCAGCATCCGTTCCGGCTCGGGGCTCGTCGGCTGCCAGTCGGCACGGATGCGGGACACCGGCCAGTCGTAGTCCAGCAGGCGGTGAGCCGGGGTCAGTACCGGCGCACCGGTGAGCAGGTCCCCTGTCGGATCGTAGTCGCCGGGGGCGACTGTCGACGGGTCGATATCCAGGTCCAGTTCGGACCATTCGTAATGGGCAAGCGCTGCCGCAAACGGCGGCAGGGGGTCGGCGCTGTCCTCGTGCCGAGCCTGCAGCCATCGGACAAACTCGAAGGGGACGCCGGGAAAATGCGGGGTGCTGCACCGGTGTCGGGAAAAGAAGCACCGGACGGCCCGGTGCCAGTCTTGCCGGGCGGACAGGATGCCTCGCAGGACGGGGAAGCACTGCCCCAACAACCCCTCGATGTTGTTATAGAAGAGATCCGCATAGACCGCTGCGCGTTTTGGGTCCACATCGGTCGGCACAGCGTGCACGCCTGGATCCCGCAGGTGGTCGGCGAAGCGTTGCTGCACGGTCTGGAATGTGTCGCTCATGTCCCGTACCTCGGCTCATGGCGGGTCATCGACTGGTGATGACGGATGCGGTCCAGCTCATCCAGGAGTTCCTCCAGGGGCGGAAAGTTGAAATCCCGCTCAAGCAGGGTGGGAATAACCCCGTGTTGTCGATAGGTGTCCTGCAACAGTGACCAGACCGGGTCGATCACGGCAGTGCCGTGGGTGTCGACCTTGAGGTCCTCCGCCTCGTCAAAATGGCCGGCCACATGGAGGTAGCAGATCCGATCGGTCGGCAGGGCGTTGATGAAGTTCCGGGCATGGTAGCGGTGGTTGATGCTGTTGACGTAGACATTGTTGACGTCCAGCAACAATTCACAGTCGGCTTCCTCCAGCACAGCCGTCAGGAATTCGAGTTCTGTCATCCGGGCCCCGGGCGCGGCGTAGTAGCTGACATTCTCGATGCCGATGCGCTGGCCGAGAAAGTCCTGTACCTGCCCGATGCGAGCGGCAACGTAGCGTACCGCTTCCTCCGTAAAGGGGATGGGCATCAGGTCGTACAGGTGACCGCCGGCACTGCAATAGCTGAGGTGCTCCGTGTAGCGGCGGATATGGTGCCGAGCCAGAAAATCCCGAATGTCACCGAGCAGTTCGAAGTCGAGCGGGTCGGGGCTGCCCAGTGACAGTGACAACCCGTGGGTCACAAAATCGTATTGCTCGGTCATCTCGGCAAAACGACGTCCGTGTCGGCCGCCCACCTGAATCCAGTTCTCGGGGGCCACTTCAAGGAAATCGGGCGGTCGCCCTGCCCCGGATTGGAGGGGACCCATCAGGGCCCTTCGCAATCCGAGACCGGCGCCGCTGACAGCATAGTCAGTGGTCATGGTGCGTCCTATCCCCCGCAGCGGCCTTCGCCACACTTGCCCTCGGCGTCCTTCTCTGCCTCGCCACCACACTTGCCTTCTCCGCATTTGCCCTCGGCGTCCTTCTCTGCGCCGCCGCCACATTTACCCTCACCGCATTTGCCTTCGGCGTCCTTGGCCGAATCCCCGCCGCAGCGCCCTTCGCCGCATTTGCCTTCAGCGTCTCGGCTCGCCAGCTGGTAGCCGCTGCCAAGATCGTTGGCGACGAAAGGGTTTTCCGCCAGCGTGCTCATGGAGGCTCCGAGGGTGGATGTAAGGAGCGCCGCCCCGACGGTGACCTTGAGCGCGTTGAAAGATGTCTTCTTGTTCATGGATTACTCCGCTGTATCGTCAGTTGAAAAGGTTTGTGGCATGGCGCCCGAGATCAGCCCGATTGCCCCATGCCCCCCATGGATGCGTCGGCGCCCCGTTTGTTACAGCGGTTTTGTGCAAGCAGGGAGGACGGTGGAAAAAAGAAGATCGGGTGCGAACGCTGTGTAACAAAAGCGCCCCTGCGGCATCAGTACAGAACCAAAACTGAAAAATGAAGGAGGAACCATGTTGATATTCCGCAAGTACGCTGCTGTTCTCATGTGGCTGGTGATGCCGTGGTTGATGGCGATGAATGCCCAGGCGATGGAGAAGGAGCCATTTTCGATGGAGCGGTTCGAGTCGCTGCAGGAGGAAGGGGCATTGATTCTGGTGGATGTCTATGCCGACTGGTGTCCCACCTGTGCGCGCCAACAGGAGATCCTGAAGCGCTATCAGCAGGAACGTGACGAGGTGGACCTGCATATTCTGACGGTGGATTTCGACACCCAGAAAAACTGGGTGCGTCATTTTCGCGCGCCACGCCAATCCACACTCCTGTTGTACCGGGGTGAGGAGCAGCTGTGGTTCAGCGTGGCGGAAACCGGTGCTGACGTGATCTTCGATCGCCTGGATGCGGCGGCGGGTGTGCAATGAGTCTCGATCTGGCGAGCCTGCCCCTGGCCTACCTGGCCGGTGTGCTGAGTATCCTGTCTCCCTGTGTCTGGCCTCTGGTGCCGATTGTGATGTCCTCGGCGGCCACCACGGGTCGCAGTGGACCGCTCTGGCTGGCGCTCGGCTTGAGCCTGTCCTTTGCTGTAGCCGGTACGGTGCTGACCTATGTGCTGCTCAACCTGGGGCTGGGCCTGGAGATCTTGCGCTACCTGGCGGCGACCCTGTTGCTGCTCATCGCGCTGCTGCTTCTCTGGCAGCGTGCGGGGCTTTGGGTCACCGAGCGCCTGTCGATGCTCACCAGTCGGTTCCAGCCGGGTGGCCAGGCGGGTATTTCCCCGTACGGACAGTTCAGTGTCGGCGCCTTGCTCGGGCTGGTATGGCTGCCCTGTGTCGGCCCCACGTTGGGTGCCGCCATTGCGCTGGCGTCACTGGGGCAGGACATGGTGCTCGCGTTCATTGTGATGTTCGTATTCGGTGTTGGCACTGCCTCGGTACTGCTGCTCGCCGGGTTTGGGTCGGGCAAGCTGTTGCAGCGCTGGCGCCCGGGGCTCATCGACAATGCCGCCCGTGCCAAGCGGATTCTGGGGGCAATGCTATTGTTACTGGGTGTACTGGTTTTGACCGGCTGGGACAAGCAGCTGGAGGCCTGGGCCCTGACCTGGCTGCCCGATTGGGCCGTCGCGCTCTGAACAGGTATTTTCACGTCAATCACAGGAGGTCATCATGTCCGACTATCAACTCTCCCTGCGACCGAAAACCCTGGAAAATTCGGACGATCAACAAAAGTCCGTCCTCGAGCAGGGTCAGCAGGCGCTGGGCTTCATTCCTAATATGTTTGCCAACATGGCCAATGTGCCGGCCCTGCTACAGGTCTATCTGGATGCCTATGGTCAGTTCCGCGAGCATTCCACGTTCTCGCCGGCAGAGCAGGAGGTGGTGCTGTTGACAGTCAGTCGCCACAACGGCTGCTCGTACTGCATGGCCGCCCACAGCATGATCGCCGACCAGATGTCGGGGGTCCCCAAAGCCGACCTGGAGAAGCTGCGCAACGGCCAGCCGCTACAGGATGAAAAGCTGGCCGCGCTCAACCGGTTTGCCAGGCACATGCTGGAAACGCAGGGAATGCCCCGGCAGGCGGAGGTCGAGCATTTTCTTGCGGCGGGCTTCAAGGAGTCGCAGATTCTGGAGGTCGTGCTCGCCGTGGCTATCAAGACCCTGAGCAACTACAGCAACCACCTCTTCAAGACCCGAGTGGACGATGCCTTCAAGGACTATCTGTGGTCGCCCGACTGACGGGTGGCGGGATGACCCGGTGAAAGTCGGGTCATTGCGTCTCGGGACGGGTGTCCGTGGGCGGTGGGCTGGCTCCGGACTCGTGCACCGCGCGTATCACCCGGTCAACCTCTTCCGGGGAAGCCTTGCGGTGCAGCAGGGGGGCCGCCTTCAGCAGCCGTCTGAGCTGGGTCACGTAACGGCGGCAGTGATGGCACATCATCAGGTGCAGCCGCAGCGACAGGCGCCGATGCCAGCTCAGCTCCTGAGCCAGCAAGAGGTCCGTATCATGAACAACTTCGCGACATTTCAGCATTCACCGGTTTCCTCATAACCATCCACCAACTGGTACACACGGGCTCTGGCGCGGTGTAGCAGGACTCTCGCGTTGGATGCAGAAATCCCCAGTTCGTTACAGATTTCGTCAAATCCGAGCCCTGCCGAGTCCCGGAGTTCGAGCAGGGCCCGCTGGGCGTCGGGCATGTTGACGAACAACTCCTCCAGGCAGCGGGCAAGCTGCTCACCGGTCAGCAGGTTTTCAGGCGAGTCCTCGTGCCAGCGCGCGGGCGGATGACGCCAGCTGCCATTGCTGCCAAAACGATGGTCCAGGGCATCCGGTGGGTCGTCGGGGTCGTTGCCGGTATCGCTGAACAGGATTTCCCGGCGTCGCGCCCGCAACTGCATGCGCGCTTCGTTGAGAACGATCCGGCTCAGCCAGGTCCGCGGTTGGGCACGCCCTTCAAAGCGGTCCATGGCCTGGTAGGCCTTGAGCCAGGCATTCTGCACAACCTCCTCCGCTTCGCTGGCGCCCACCAGGCTCATGGCCAGGGCAGTCAGGGCGTGGTGGTGCAGCTCGATCCATTCCCGCAGCTGTATGTCCCGGACGGCTTTTGTGTCTGTATTATTCATGGAGGTGCTTTCCAGGAGGCATCTTATCGGTGCTGTCGCTTCACGCAACAGGCCCTGATCCTGTGCCTGCTGCTGCTCCTCGTCAAGTGGCCCGTGGGGCTCTCCAGCCTGGTCGGATGTCGCCGGCTCCCCAACGGTTCATCCGAGGTGGTTATCCGTTACAATAGCCGTCTGTCTTTCCCCGCGCAGTGTCGTGAAAAAGTTTCCCAGCAAGGCCGAACAGCGACAGCAGCTGGCCCGCGAAGTGGACGAGTTCCTGCAGGCCGGTGGCGAAATCCGTGAGGTGCCCCGCGGGGTCAGTGGCCGCGAGTCCGAAACGTTACCGAGCGGGTGGCATCAGACTGCGCAGGCGGAACGGCGCCCGCCGGAGCCGCGCACGGATCTGACCGACGTGGCCAGGGCACTGGATGCCCGCCGCCAGGCGATGAAGAACCCGGCCCGGCCGGCGCGCAAGCGCCCTCGCAAGGTCACGGTCTACGACGATTTCGGTGAGCCGGTGCGGGAAGTGTGGCGCGAGGACTGAAGGGCCACACCGGCGATAGATGCATCAGAGAGAATCCATGAGCGAGAAGAAAAAGCCCGACCTGTCGAGCCTGCTGGCGCTGTGGCCCTTCGTCACGCCCTACAAGTCGCGGGTGGTGGGCGCCCTGCTGGCGCTGGCGTTGACCGCCCTCGTGACCCTGGCCATCGGCCAGGGGGTGCGCATGATCATCGATCAGGGCTTCATCGAGCAGTCCATGGAGCAGCTCAATCGGGCGGTGATGTTCACCATCGGCCTGGCGGTGCTGATGGCGATCGGTTCCTACTCCCGGTACTACCTCGTGTCCTGGCTCGGCGAGCGGGTCACCGCCGATATCCGCCGCCAGGTGTTCAATCATCTGGTGCACATGCATCCCAGCTATTTCGAGACCACTCGCAGCGGCGAGGTGATGTCGCGCCTGACCACCGATACTACCCTGTTGCAGGCCATTCTGGGCACGTCCCTGTCGATGGCGCTGCGCAACGTGCTCACCCTGGTGGGCGCGCTGATCATGCTGATCGTCACCAACTTCAAGCTGACGCTGATCGTGCTGGTCTCGGTGCCGATCGTGCTGCTGCCGATCCTGATCAGTGGCCGCCGGGTGCGCAAGCTTTCCCGCGACAGCCAGGACACCATCGCCGATGTGGGCAGCTACGCCGGCGAAGTGCTGCAGAACATCAAGACGGTGCAGAGCTACACTCAGGAAGACAGCGAGAAACGCGCCTTTGCCAGCGAAGTGGAACGCGCCTTCGCGGTGGCCGGGCGGCGCATTCGCCAGCGGGCCATCCTGGTGGCCGCCGTAATCACACTGGTGTTCAGTGCACTGGCGGGCATGGTCTGGGTGGGTGGCTCCGATGTGATCTCCGGGCGCATGAGCGGTGGTGAGCTGGGGGCCTTCGTGTTCTACGCCGTGCTGGTGGCCAGTACCGTGGCAGCACTTTCCGAGGTCTGGGGCGAGATACAGCGTGCGTCGGGTGCCTCCGAGCGGCTGATCGAACTGATGCGCGAACAGCCCGAGATCGAGCAGCGGCCCAGCCTGGTGAAGGCCGCCGAGTTGACCCCGTCACTGGCGTTCGAGCATGTCACCTTCGCCTACCCCACACGCCCGGAGCAGCCGGCACTCGACGATTTCAGCCTGCTGCTCCCCGAGGGCAAGGTCACTGCACTGGTGGGACCTTCCGGCGCCGGCAAGTCCACCGTATTCGAGCTGATCCAGCGTTTCTATGATCCCCAGCAGGGCCGCATCCTGCTGGGCGACGTCGATGTGCGCGACCTCGACCCCGCCGACCTGCGTCGCCAGCTGGCGGTGGTGCCGCAGCAGCCGGCGCTGTTTTCCAACGATGTGTTCTTCAACATCCGCTACGGCCGCCCCGATGCCAGCGACGAGGACGTGATGGCTGCCGCCCGCGCCGCCAACGCTCACGACTTCATCATGCGCCTGCCGGAGCAGTACCGCAGCCACCTCGGCGAAGGCGGGGTGCGGCTTTCGGGTGGCCAGCGCCAGCGCATCGCCATTGCCCGGGCGATTCTCAAGAACCCCCGCATATTGCTGCTCGACGAGGCCACCAGCGCGCTCGACAGCGAAAGTGAGCACCAGGTACAGCAGGCGCTCGAGGTGCTCATGAAGGACCGCACCACCCTGATCATTGCCCACCGCCTGGCCACCATACTGCATGCGGACAACATCGTGGTGCTCGAGCACGGCCGGCCGGTGGCAACCGGCACCCACAGCCAGCTGCTGGAAAGCTCCGACCTTTACCAGCGGCTGGCGCGATTGCAGTTTCGCGAAGACCTGCTGGAGGCGTCCGGCTCCTGATGCCGGCCGGCTCGCCCGAGACTTCCGCATCCGAACGCATTGGCGACGGGTTGCGCCGCGAGGGTGTTGTCGTACTTGATGACCTGTTGCCCGCCGGCCTGGCCGAAGGGCTGCTGGCCCATCTGAAGGCGCTGCCGGAATTCCGGCCGGCGGGGATCGGGCGCGAGGATCGACACACTCGTGATCGAAGGATCCGCTCCGACCATATCTGCTGGCTCGATCCGGTTGGCCCCGATACCCGGGCCTGGTTCGACTGGATCGAGGCGCTTCGGCTTGACCTCAACCGGCAGCTGTTGCTCGGACTGTTCGACTACGAGTGTCACTATGCCTGGTATCCACCGGGCGCGTTCTACCGCCGCCACAGCGATGCCTTTCGCGGCGGTGCCAACCGCGTGTTGACCACCATTCTCTATCTCAATCCCGAGTGGCAGGCCGACGACGGGGGTGAGCTGCTGATCTATCGTGACGACGAAGCCCATCCGCTGATGACGGTGATCCCGCGCATGGGTCGCATGGTGTTTTTTCTCAGCGAGGAGTTCCCCCACGAGGTTCGCGAGGCACGGCGCCAGCGTTACAGCCTGACCGGGTGGTTTCGCGTCAATACCAGTATCGGTGGGGTGGTCGACCCGCCGCGCTAGGGAACCGTTGAAAAACTACTGCGCTCGACATCTGGGCCGTCGGCGGTGCGCAAAATGCTCATTTATACGGCATAAACTCCGCTTTCTCCGCTCCGGCGACGGCCCACCTGTCTTCGCTCGCGACGTTTTTCAGCGGTTCCTTAAGCTTCCGGGGCCGTCAGATCGCTGCGCTGTTTCTCCTCGAGGTTTTCCAGCGTCTGACGGTATTGCTCTGCGAGATCGCCGCCGAGGGCCACCGCCTGGCGCGCCAGCTGTAGGGCTTCCCGGTATTCGCCCCGCTCCCCGAGCAGCCAGGCCAGATTGTTGTAGGCCGGTGCGTGGTCGGGTCGGGCGGCAACCGCCCGCCGGTATTGCGCGATGGCGCCGTCGCTGTCGCCCTGCTGGTAGAGGAAGTTGCCGTAGCCGGTCAGCAGATCGGCGTTGTCGTGCCAGCGTTCGACGCCGGCCTGCCAGGCGCGGCCGGCCAGTTCGC
>JBJHAZ010000075.1:0-8400 GCA_050485225.1 Gammaproteobacteria bacterium | reverse complement strand
GCAGCAGGTCGCCAACCTGCTGCACGTCGCTGAGGATACCCTGCAGGGGCACATTGATATCGTGGGCCATGGTGGAGGCCAGCTCGCCCATGGACGACATCTTGTCGCGCTGGATCAGCATGTTCTCGGCCTGCACCCGCTGGGTCACATCCTGGATCAGAACCACCACGCCGGTGTCGCCCTCGGCCTGCAGCGGGTAGACGGTGATATCGAAGTGATAGCGGCCGCGCTGGCTGTGCTTGATGGTCAGCGGCTTGCGCCGCTCCAGGGTCTGGGCCACCTCGCCCCGGGATACGGTGATGGTGGGATAGACCTCCCACAGGTTGCGTCCCACTGCCTCGGCAGCCGGCACACCGGCAATCTGCTCGGCGCAGCGGTTCCACTGGGTGATCTCGCCCTTCTCGTCGAGCCCCACCAGCATCAGCGGCATGGACTCGAGGATGTCCTTGATGTAGGCCTCGGAGACGCGGAGCCGGTTGGCGGTGGCACTGTGCTGGGCCACCTCGTTCTCCAGCAGCCGGTTGGTTTCGGTCAACAGGCGGTTGGACTGGTCCAGCGATGCGGTGCGCTCGCGCACGCGCTGCTCCAGATGGCCGCGAATCTCTTTCAGCTGGCGGTTGGAGCGCGCCAGGCGAAACCGGGTGAACAGCAGCGTGAGTACCACGATGGTCAGCAGCAGGATCAGGATGCCACCCGACCAGTTGGCCACGTATTGCCAGTTGGTGCGGCCCGCCTCGTCCTTGAAGTACGCCAACAGTGGATTCGCCTGCACCCAGGCGCTGGGCAGCAGGAGCAGCGGTGATAACAGCCATCGCTTCATGGGCATTCAATCGTCCGGTTTCGGGTAGCCTGGGCCACCGATCTGTAGGTGTGACAGGCCCGCATGATAGCAAGAATCGGCCGCCACGTAGGCAGGCCGAACGCCGAGACTGCCGTGGCTTGTTCAGCCGCGGCCGACAGGAGAATCCCCGGGGGACGGGACTGTATCGTGCGGTTCGCTGTCATCCGGTTCGTGGTCGTCGATCGCATCCGTTGCGGCGTCCTCCTCCAGTTCGCCGTGATCGGGGTGCAGCTCCAGCACCGTGGGCGAGGTGCGCACCATGGGGACGAAGTGGGATTGATCCTCGACGCTGACCGCCTCGTCGGGATACCGCAGGTGGCGCACACTGTAGACCGCCAGCAGCAGCAGGCACACCACGAACAGCAACGGCAGGCCGATCACGCCCAGCAGCGCCATGGCCAGCCCCGACAGCGCCGGGCCGAACATGCTGCCGACCCCGTGTACCAGCAGGAAACTGCTGCTGCCACCGACCACCTCATCGGCGTTCAGGTTGTCCACCATGTGGGCGATGGCAATGGGGTAGATGGCGAACGAGAAACCGCCGTAGAAGAACGCCGCGATCCACACCCAGTGAGCCGCACCGTTGAGCCAGTAACCGGCCAGCGCCAGCAGGGCCGCACTCACACCGCCCAGCGCTGCGACGGAGGCCAGCACGCGGCGCCGATCGTGGCGGTCGGAGTACTTGCCCAGCGGGATCTGGAACAGCGCTCCGCCCATGATGGCGAAGCTCAGAAAGGTGGCCACGCCGCCCTGATCGAACCCCAGGTCGGAGGCAAAGATGGGCGCCATGCCCCAGAACGCCCCCATCGTCAGGCCGGACAGCAGCGCGCCGGCCATGCCGACAGGCGCGCGCTGGAACAGGGTCCGCACCCGCATCCGCGTCGCGTCCTGTACCAGCGGTGGCACCATGCGGGTCCAGGTCATGGGCATCAGCGCCGCGGTCACCAGTATGGCGGCAACGGCGAACAGCCCGAACTCCGCCGGCGAACCGAACCTCAGCAACTGCTGCGCCAGCGTCAGCGCCAGCAGGTTGACCATCATGTAGATGGCAAACACCCGGCCGCGACTTTCCGGCGGGGTGCCACCGTTCAGCCAGCTCTCGATGATAGTGAACACCGACACCAGTGCCATGCCGGTCAGTACCCGCAGCCCCATCCAGACCAGATCGTTGGGCACCATCAGATAGGCCAGCGTGGTACAGGACAGGACCGCCGCGCAAAAGGCGAAGGCCCGGATATGGCCGATGCGCCGGATCATGCGCGGTGCCGCAATGGTGCCCAGCAGGAAGCCCAGGAAGTAGCAGGACATGATCAGACCGATCATCATCTCGTCGAAGCCTTCCAGGCGCGCCCGCAACACCAGCACGGTATTGAGCAGACCATTGCCCAGCAGCAGCAGCGATACGCTGAACAGCAGGGTGGTGATGGGAATGATCAGCTTGAACATGAGACGGCGTGATACCTCGCTGTACAGAAATGGGGCGTCCGGAATCCATTGTAGCCGACCGTCAGTGACCGCCGGTTGTCTCGAGGCCGCCGGTCGTTCGGGATCGCTGCTTCATGCGCCCCATACAACAACGCCCGGATAACCGGGCGTTGTTGCTTCCACTGGCGGCGCGCCGCCACGGGGACAGCGGCGCGACCCTCAGGAAATCAGGCGGCGCAGATGGCAGCGCCGTGATCGTGGACCTCGATGAGCCGCGCGTGCAGCGCGCGCACCGCTTCCTCGTAGTCCGATTCGTTGATGACAAACTGCATGTCCACCTGGCGCATGGACTGATGCATGGCCAGCACACTGATCCCCGCATCGGACAGGGCCGCCACCGCACCGGCCAGCAGACCCGGCACCTTCATGTCGCTGCCGATGGCGGACACGATGGCCACCTTGCGCACACTCACTTCCGCCTCGGGGTAGTCCTTCTCCAGCTGCTGCTGGATGCGCTTGGCCACCTTGAGACCACCCGCCAGATAATGGGTAATGGTGTTGGCGTTGATGTCCTTGGTGAGGATATCGCCCTTGAAGCGCCTGATGACCTCCATGAAGCGACCGTCGTACTCGGTGAACTTGCCCACCATGTCCTGATCGAACAGCTCGATGGCGCAGACCGCACGGCGCCCGGCAATGATCTCCACGCAGGGGGTCGCACTCACGTAGTCGCCGGTGATCAGGGTGCCGGCGTGATCGGGCTCGAAGGTGTTCTTCACCCGCAGCGGCAGGTTTTTCTGGCGCAGGCCGATGGCGGCGCGGGGGTGAATGGCCTCCATCCCCAGGTTGGCGAGCTGGTCGGCCACGTCGTAGTTGGTACGCCCGATGGGTACCACCCTGTCATTCTCCACCAGCCGCGGATCGGCGCTGCTGAGATGATACTCCTTGTGGATGATCGCCTCACGGGCATCGGTGATCACCGCCACGCGACTGAACGTCATCTCGCTGTAGCCGCGGTCGAAGGTGGACATCAGTCCTTCGCTGCAATAGGTATAGCCGGTGGTGACGGCCAGCTCGTTGCTGTAGTCGAAATCGGCAAAGGCGGTGCGGATGTGCTCATCGAGGGGCATCGCCGACGGCGCCTTCCAGCCGGACAGGTCTACCAGCCGGGCATTGATCCCGTCACGCTTGAGCAGCGTTACCGTATTCCAGGCACTGTGGGACTCGCCGATACTGGCCAGCATTTCCCGCACGGTGAGCAGGTGTTTCTGCAGGTCGAAGTGACCGTGCTGACACAGTCGCTGCAGATCGGTCAGACAGCGCTCGGTGTCCGTCAGGCGCTCCTCGATGTAGGCGTTGGCCTGCTCCAGCAGCTCGCTGCCGCCGAACAGGTCCTGGTTGATTTCATAGATGCGCTTGCGCAGATCGGACAGTGCCTGCTGCCAACCCGACTTTTCGTCGTCGTTGGCAAACATGCCATAAATGCCGGGCGCGCCGGTGCGCTTGTTCTCCAGCAGCAGGTCGGTAATGCCGCCGTAGGCGGACACCACCAGAACGCGGCCGTAGGGCGAACCCTTGCCGCCACGCAGCACGATGTTGTCGCGCACGGCTTCGTAATGACTCATGGATGTACCGCCGATCTTTTCGACGGTGTGACGGTTGTCAGGGTGTAACACGGTGACTACTCCTCCGCTTGCTGTCATGAAGGCTTATTCTGATACGGGTCCGGCCCGCGGCACGGACCCGGGCACACAGCGGATCAGTCGGTGACCGCCTCGGCGTCCAGCGGGTAGGCGCCGGATGCGTCGTGCACTTCCTTGCCGTGCAGCGGCGGGTTGAACACGCAGGCCATCTTCATCTCCTTGCGCGCGCGCAGGATGTGCTTGTCGTGCTTGTCGAGAATGTAGATGGTGCCCGGGGCGATCGGGTAGACCTTGCCATCGGCCTCGGTTTCCACCTCGCCTTCGCCGGAGATGCAGTACACCGACTCGAGGTGATTCTGGTAGTGCAGGTTGAGGTTGGCGCCTTCATAGATGGTGGTGATGTGGAAGGAAAAGCCCATGTTGTCGTCGCGCAACAGCATGCGGGTGCTTTCCCAGCCCTCGGACACGATACGGCGGGGGGACGCTTCACAGTCGGCCAGAGTACGTACGATCATTGGTTCTGCTCCGTTTTCGATTCGTTTCAAGTATGGCCCGCCCGGGCCGGACGCGCCCATCACAAGGGACGTCCGACGCGGGGGACACGGTGTCATCCTGTCGTCGGTATCACTCGACCGGCAACGGTCAGGACACCTTGCTGACGTCCGCCTTGAAGACGCGGGCGAAGGCACGCTCCAGGCGGCTCAGGCCGTCCTTCAGCTCATCCTCGCTGATGGTCAGCGGGCAGAACACCTTGACCACCTGGCCGCGGTTGCCGGCCGTCTCGATGATCAGGCCCTCCTCGAAGGCGGCCGCCGATACGGCGTCGGCCACGTCCCCCGAGCGGCATTCCAGACCCTGCATCAGGCCACGGCCCTTGAGGCGCAGGCGGGTTTCGCCGTACTGCTGGGCAATGCCCTTGAGGCGGTCGGTGACAATCCCCGCCTTGTTGCGCACACCCTCGGCAAACCGGTCGTCCTGCCAGAATTCCTCGATGGCCGCCCTGGCGGTGACAAACGCATGGTTGTTACCACGGAAGGTGCCGTTGTGCTCGCCCGGCTTCCACTCGTCGAGTTCCGGCTTGAGCAGCACCACGGCAAAGGGCAGGCCATAGGCGCTCAGCGACTTGGACAGGGTCACGATGTCCGGCTTGATACCACTCGGCTCGAAGCTGAAGAAGGTGCCGGTACGGCCACAGCCCGCCTGGATATCGTCGACGATCAGCAGCATGTCGTGCTTGCGGCACAGCTTCTCGAGCGCCTGCAGCCAGTCGTTGCTGGCGACATTGAGGCCGCCCTCGCCCTGGACCGTTTCCACGATCACCGCCGCCGGCACCTCGAAACCACTCGAGGGGTCGGACAACAGCTTGTCGATCTGGGCAATGGTGTCGGTGTCGCGACCGTAGTAACCGCAGTAGGGCATGCGGCCCACGCCGCCGAGCGCCACGCCGGCGCCGCCGCGATGGTGTTCGTTACCGGTGGCCGCGACCGCGCCCAGGGTCACGCCGTGGAACCCGTTGGTGAAGGCCATGATCTCGCTGCGACCCTTGACCTTGCGGGCCAGCTTGAGGGCCGCTTCCACGGCGTTGGTGCCGGTCGGGCCGGTGAACTGCATGGTGTAGTCGAGATCGCGCGGACGCATGATGTGGGTGCGGAACGCCTCCATGAACTCGGCCTTGGCGCGGGTGTGCATGTCCAGGCCGTGGGTGATGCCATCCGCCGCGATGTAGTCCACCAGCGCCTGCTTCAGCGCCGGGTGGTTATGACCGTAGTTGAGCGACCCGGCACCGGCGAGAAAGTCGATGTAGGCCTTGCCCTCCTCATCGAAGATCTGGCTGCCGCGCGCCACGTTGAAGACCACCGGAAAGGAGCGTGCGTAGCTCTGAACTTCCGATTCCATCTGGTCAAAAATTTCCGTCGTAGTCATCTTGATTTCCCCGTGAGATCAATGAATGAGAAGAGTTGTGACCACCCCGCTGTGGCGGGACGATCCGGCCGGGCTGACCGCTCGCCGCGCGCACAGGCGTCATAAAGGACACCGCCACGCGAAGGAAAGCACCGGTTGATGGCCCGCAGCGTTGGCGGGCGAAGGCACTGCCACGCAGGGCAGCATCGAGAGTGGAGACCCGCGCGAACCCGGTTCGCCGCTGGCCGGCGGGCTTCTGCACCCTTTCGGGGCAGGCGCCCGATCAACGCCCTGCAGCGCTGACCAACTGGGGTGTAACCCACAGATTTTTCTTTCATATCTAAGTATTTTCAAGGCTGGTCGACGCTGTTGGGCATCCGCCTATCGCAGAAAAATCCTGCAAAAAACGAAAAACGGCCTTTTTATTGCCTCCAAGACCTCAGGGCCTACCTTGCCTCGTACACTCCATGTGAAAACAAATCTATAGTACACTAAACATATTTCAAGCTCAAGTCACCGTTCGCCGCGGGGCAGACTGCACTGCTTCCGGGCAACCAGCGGGAGAGGCCATGAACAGGATCAGCCAACCCACAGCCGACCGACCCCAGGCACCGTCGCCACGCCGCTCACCCCGTATAATGGGCGCACAGAACCATGAGGTGGACATGAGCGGCGTTGAAGACGTACTGGTAGCACTGCGGCGGGTCATTCGCGCAACGGATATACACTCGCGGCAGCTGAACAAGACCTCGGGGCTGACAGCCCCACAGCTGCTGCTGATGCAGACCATAGCCCAGGCGGGCGAGGCCAGCATCGGTGAAATCTCGCGATCCATGAGCCTGAGCCAGGCCACGGTGACCTCCATCCTCGATCGCCTCGAAAAGCGCCGGCTGCTCTACCGCCAGCGCTCGGCGCTCGACAAGCGCAAGGTGCACATCGTGCTGACCGATGACGGCCGCGCCATGCTGGCCGACGCCCCCACCCCGCTGCAGGAAAGCTTCGTGCGCCAGTTCAATGCCCTGCAGGACTGGGAGCAGGCCATGATCGTGGCGGCGCTGCAGCGGGTCGCCCACATGATGAACGCCACCGATATCGACGCATCGCCCTACCTGCACCTGGGCGAGCTCGACTACTACAATGGCAGCAACGACAAGGTTCGCTGATCACAGCAGCCTGCTCAAGAAAAGCCGCGCTGAGCACCGCGCCGGCGTTTGCGCCAGAACAATCCCCAACGGCCGAGGGAATTGCTACACTCATTCCAAACAACACTCGAGAACCACAGGGACCCTTATATGCAGACCGTTCGCAATATCCTTCTCGTTGTCGACCCGACCCGTGACAAGCATCCGACACTGGAACGCTCACTGGCTGCCGCGAAGAAAGAGCAGACACTGGGTTCCAACGTCACCGTGGCCGTACTGGTGGACCGCGAGAGCGTCGATACCAGCGCCGACAACACACTGATCCACGTAGATGGCGACAAGTTCTTCGGTTTTCGCCAGCAGCTCCAGGACGCCGGCATCCCCTGCAAATTCGTGTTCTCGTGGTCCGAGCAGTGGGCCAAGACCATCGAGCTGATCGCCGCGAAACAGGACTGCGACATGATCTCCCTGCCGTTCTACAGCGAACAGGCCCGGGGCAAGTACCTGCTCAACAACGAAACCTGGTCGCTGCTGCGCAGCAGCACCACCCCGGTGGCCCTGTGCAAGGAGAGCGTGGCTTCCGCCCCCTACCGCATCATCCTCGCCAGCCTGCGTCTCAACAGCGACAGCTACACCGACCTCAACCGCAAGACCTTCGAGGCGGCCCGGGTACTCGAACAGCGCGGCGGTGGCGAAGTGCATGTGGTGGTGGCCCACCGGGATTCCATGGACTATCCCGACCGCGGCCGGGTGGTGAACCTGGCGAACCTGCCCAACGATCGCGTGCATATCCGCCAGGGCGATCCCGAGGAAGTCATTGCCGATGTGGCCCAGCGCATCGGTGCTGACGTGCTGGTGGTGGGCAACCGTCGTCGCACCGGCTTCCAGGCGGCCCTGCGCGGCAATACCGTCGAGCGCATCGTCGGCCGCATAGGCTGCGATGTGGTCATGGTGCTCTGATCACCGACCGCTGACCACAAGGCTGCTCTCCCTTGGCTGACTCTCTTGGCTAATGGCACCGAGCGCGGACTGTTCAGTTCGCGCCTCGGCTTTCTCATGGCCGCCACCGGCTCGGCGGTGGGCCTGGGCAACATCTGGGGCTTTCCCACCAACGCGGCGCAGAACGGCGGCGCCGCGTTCCTGCTGCTGTACCTGATCCTCGCCTTTGCGCTGGCCTGGCCCGCGCTGATGGCGGAGCTGCTGATCGGGCGGCACACCCGCGCCAACATGGTGGACGCGCTGCGCACCATCGCGCCCAATCCGCTGTTCCGGCGGCTCGGCACGCTCACCGGCTTCGCCGGCCTGGCCACCGCCAGCGTGATTCTCGCCTTCTACGCCATCATTGCCGGCTGGATGCTGGGCCATCTCATCGCACCGATCCTGCAGCTGCTGGGGCAGCCGGGGCTGGCCGAATGGTTCGTCACCAACAGCCTGGAGCGCAACCTGC
>JBJHAZ010000074.1:0-8516 GCA_050485225.1 Gammaproteobacteria bacterium | reverse complement strand
CCCGAGCTGGCACGGCCCGAGGTGCTCGTCTGCGACGTGGGGGCCACCGTGGTCAACCAGCACCAGCAGCCCATCGAGCCATTGATGCGCGAGATCGAATCGCGCTGGCCCGGCGAAGCCACCGTGGCCCAAGCGGTGCGCCATATCCCGGGCATCGTGCGGCAGGAGCAGCCTCAAGCACGGCGGGTGTCGTTCTACTGCGAAGCACACGCGGTAACCGACGAACTTCAACACATCGTCGCGCAGCTGGGCTGTGATCTGCTGTACTCGGCCGACCGCTACCTGGATGTTCTCCCCCGGGGGGTCAGCAAGGGCAGCACGCTTGCCGCACTGGTGCAATGGCTGGAGATCGACCCCGAACGGGTGCTGGTGGCTGGCGACACCCTCAATGACCTGAGCCTGTTCGAGGCCGGTTTCAAGGGCGTATGCGTCGGCGGCTCGGAGCCGCGCCTGCTGGACCAAACCCGGCACAACGCCCGTGTCCTGCACGCCGATCACCCCGGCTGTGGCGGGATCATCGAGGCGCTGGCCTGGTTCGGATTTCTCGGCGAACAGGGACTGGATGCGGAGGTACGGCCACCCGCCCAGCCGGGCAAGGCGGAACTGGTGATGGTCTACCACCGCCTGCCCTACGAGGAATACCGGGAGGACGGCGTGGTCAAGCGCCGCCGGCCCCGCTCGCCCAACGGCATCATTCCCACGCTGCTCAGCTTCTTTGCCGATGGCCGCGCCGGCGCCTGGGTGGCCTGGTCCGAACATCGGGAGGACGATCCGCCCTTCGAGCACCACACGGCGGTGGACACCGAGCGCTACCCGCGGCTCACCGCCGCCCGGATACCCCTCGACAAGGAGCAGATCGACATTTTCTACAAGCGGTTTTCCAAGGAGGCGTTCTGGCCGACCCTGCATACCTTCTGGGAGCGGGCCAGCTTCCGCGAAGACCACTGGCAGGTATTCCTCGAGGTGAACCGCGCCTTCGCCGAACGCACCGCTGCCGAGGCCGCGCACCGGGCGTTGGTGTGGATTCACGACTACAACCTGTGGATGGTGCCGGCCATGCTGCGCGAACTGCGCCCGGACCTGCGCATCGCGTTCTTTCACCACACCTACTTCCCCTCCGCCGACGTCTTCAACGTGGTGCCGTGGCGGCGTGAGATTGTCGGCAGCCTGCTGCAGTGCGACTACGTGGGCTTCCACATTCCCCGGCAGGTGGAGAATTTCGTCGATGTGGCGCGTGGCGTGACGCCGGTGACCCTGCTGGAGCGCGAGGACTGTGCGCCCCGTTTCGTGACCTACGGCTGTGCCGTCGGGCTGGAGCGCTACACCCGCGCCATCGGTGTCAATGGGCGTCGCGTGGGACTGGGCGCGCACCCGGTCGGGCTCGACATGAACCGGATCAGCACGTGCCTCGAGGATCCATCGGTGCAGGCGCGCATGGAACAGCTGCGCGCCGAGCTGGCCGGGGTGCGCCTGATCCTGTCCGTCGAACGGCTCGATTTCACCAAGGGCACCCTGGAAAAGCTCGCTGCCTTCGAGCGCATGCTGGAGGACAATCCCGAGCTGCACGGCAAGGTCACCCTGGCCACCGTGTGCGTGCCGGCGGCCGGCGAGATGCTGATCTACGAGGAGTTGCAGCACCAGATCGAACAGGCGGTGGGGCGCATCAACGGTCGGTTTTCACGACTCGGCTGGACCCCGGTGCAGTTCTTCTTTCGTGGTCTGCCCTTCGAGGAGGTGGTCGCGTGGTACGCCATGGCCGACCTCATGTGGGTCACCCCGTTGCGCGATGGCCTCAATCTAGTGGGCAAGGAATACGTGGCCACCCAGGGATTGCTCGGTGGGAGCGGTGTGCTGGTGCTGTCGGAGTTTACCGGCGCGGCTGCGGAATTGAAGGGTGCGTTGCTGACCAACCCCCACGACGTGGCCGACCTCGCCGCCGCCTGTTATCTGGGCCTTAACCTGCCCGCCAGCGAGCGCCGCTCGCGGCTGCAGCAGATGTACGAGATCGTCTGCCACTACGACCTGCGCCGCTGGGGCGATGAATTTCTCGCTTCGGCCGAGGCCGCAGCGGAGCAACCGGCTCCCGACGATCGGACGGCTACCGGGCTCAAGCTGGTGAGCTAGCCTGGCAGGGGCTGGATCGGGCCAGTCGGCGACGGTGGCCAATGTTCGCGGACTGTGCTGCAATGCTATCCTTGCGAGCGTTCTCGGTAAGGATACATCTATGCTCTGTCCGGTAATCATGGCGGGTGGTACAGGATCGCGTCTCTGGCCCATGTCGCGTCAGTTGAACCCGAAGCAATTTCTGCCGCTGGCGGACGCCGAGCTGTCGATGCTGCAGGTAACCATCGAGCGGCTGCGCGGTCTGGAAGCGACCACCCCCCGATTGATCTGCAACGAGGAGCACCGCTTTCTCGCTGCGGAGCAGTTGCGGGTGATGGGACTGTCGGATGCGCCCATCCTGCTGGAGCCCGTGGCGCGCAATACGGCGCCGGCCATCGCGCTGGCGGCGTTGCAGGTCTGCGCGGAAGGCGACGGTGTACTGCTGGTGCTGGCCGCCGATCACCTCATCGCCGATGTGGCCGCCTTCCAGTCCGCCGTCCGCAAGGCGCTGCCGCTGGCGGAAGCGGGCAAGCTGGTTACCTTCGGCATTGTGCCCACTGCGGCGGAGACCGGCTACGGCTACATCGAGCAGGGCGACCCCGTCGGCGACGGCGGCTATCGGGTCAGTCGCTTCGTGGAAAAGCCGAGCCGGGAGGCCGCCGAGCGCTATGTGGACAGCGGTGACTATTTTTGGAACAGCGGCATGTTCCTGTTTCGGGCCAGCCGCTACCTCGAGGAGCTGGAGAAGTTCCACCCCGAGATCCTCGAAGCCTGCCGCCGCGCCTTCGAAGGCAGCGTGCGGGACCTGCATTTCACCCGTGTCGATGCCGATGCCTTCCGGGCCTGCCCGGCGGAATCCATCGACTTTGCCGTGATGGAGCACACCCCCGATGCGGCCATGGTGCCGCTGGATGCCGGCTGGAGCGATATCGGCTCCTGGTCGGCCCTGTGGGAGGTCTGCGACAAGGATGCCGAGGGCAATGTCCTCAAGGGCGATGTGTTGGCGCTCGATTGCCGCAACGCCTATATCCACGCCGACAATCGACTGGTCGCCACCCTGGGGGTGGAGGACCTGGTGGTGGTGGAGACCAAGGACGCTGTGTTGGTGGCCCACATGGACCGGGTGCAGGAGGTCAAGAAGATCGTCGAGCAGATCAGCTCCGATGGCCGTCACGAGCACATCAACCACCGTGAAGTCTATCGGCCCTGGGGCATGTACGACTCCATCGACCACGGTCACCGCTACCAGGTCAAGCGCATTACCGTTAAGCCCGGCTGCAAGCTGTCGGTGCAGATGCACCATCACCGCGCGGAGCACTGGATCGTGGTGAGCGGCACGGCCCGCGTTACCAACGGCGACGAGACTTATCTGGTGACCGAGAACGAGTCCACCTTCATCCCGATCGGTCAGGTGCATTCCCTCGAGAATCCCGGGGTGATCCCCCTGGAGCTGGTCGAGGTCCAGTCCGGCTCCTACCTGGGCGAGGACGATATCGTGCGCTTTGATGATCGCTACGGTCGGACGTAGCGGTCCGGCACCGGCCGCCCGCTGCGCTGGCCGCCGGGCAGTCTGCGCCAGCGATCTATTTTAGCGGTTTACCGGTCTTCTGAATCATCGCTTTCCTTGTCTCGATTGCTGCTCTGGGTCCTCCGGGCCAGTTCGTCCATATCCTCGCGCGACATGTAATCGAGATCCCAATGGCTGGTGTACCAGTCCTTCAGGGCGCGCTTGTCCTTGTGATAGCTGGGCGGGCTGGCGCCGCCCGGATGAGCGCCTGCTTCGCCACGGTCCGGGGTTTTCCGGGCGGAACCGATCCACCATGTTTTCAGCCATCTCAGCATCTGCGGCGTATATCTCTTGTATAAATTTTGAAAAACCACCCTACCGTATGTAGCGATTTTCGACCGCTGGGTCAGGTTTTCCGTGTTGCCCAAAACCCGCGTGGTAGGATCCGGCTCGAATGGATCAAGGTGAAAAAGCACCTGATACATTTGGTGAGTACAAAGCGGAGTGCCCTTGCTGGAGGGTTTCAGCACGGTAACTATAGGCACCAACCAACGGGAAAAACAGCAAAAGGGCAACCATCATGGGAATGGAAACAATTCGTTTTGGCGGCGACGATATCGAAAATGCGCTCGCAAAAATGGATGACAACAGCCTCGACCAACTGGCATTCGGTGCCATTCAGCTCGATGGCAGTGGCAAGATCATTCAGTACAACGCGGCGGAAGGAACCATTACCGGTCGCGATCCCAAAGCGGTGATCGGCAAAAACTTTTTCACCGATGTTGCACCGTGCACGCAGAGCAAGGAGTTTCAGGGGCGCTTCAAGGACGGGGTTGCCAACGACAACCTCAACACCATGTTCGAGTATGTATTCGACTATGAAATGAAGCCGACCAAAGTAAAAGTCCACATGAAAAAATCCATCTCCGGCGACAGTTTCTGGATTTTTGTCAAACGGTTGTAAGAGCCTCGAGCGTCGCCTTCCACCTTGGCGCAGCGTGAGAAGGCGATGCGTGCGCGTGCGGCGCGAAGCATCATCCGGTGCGATTTTCCGGTTTTATGAAGGAGTAGGGCATGTGGCTTACCGCTGCCGATTGCAAGGCGGTCCTGCAATCCTTATTGAGCGCTGAGCTGGGTGCTTATCGCGGTGCGACCGCGCCGACCTGGCAGGACCCGCCAGAGATTGATTCGCTGGAGCGCCTTTTTCTTGCCGGTTGCGTGAATGAATTTTTTTGCCTCCATGAAACCGGTGTGGAAGACCGCCTGTTGATGACGCATCACCTTGACGATTGGGTGGCGCTGGTCGCAGACGCCATCACGGATACATCAGGGCTTACCTTCAGAACCTCCGGAAGCACCGGAACGCCTACCTCCCACCGACATGGCTGGCAGCAGATGAAAGCTGAGGCCGAGGCGCTGGCGCAATGCCTGGCTGCGGTAATGCCGGTCCACCGTGTCGTCAGTTGGGTGCCGCTGCACCATCTCTACGGCTTTATGTGGGGTGTGGCCCTGCCGGCTGTTGCGGGTATTCCCCGAACTTTTGCCAATGGCCACGCATTGCCCGAGCTGTCTCCCGGCGATCTGCTGGTGACGGTGCCGCCACGCTGGGACTATCTGGCCCGGTCGCGCCATGGCTGGCCCGCGCAGGTGTCGGGTGCATCATCCACCGCGGCATTGTCAGTGGCCACCGCGGACACTCTGCGACAACAGGGGATGGCCGGCGTGCTCGATGTTTACGGCAGCACCGAGACAGGCGGTGTCGCCACTCGCTGGTGGCCCGATGAATCCTACCGGTTGCTGTCCCACTGGCAACGCTCCGGCGACAGGCATATCCAGCGTGTTGCCGATGGTGCCACGGTGCCATTGATGGACGACGTTCTTTGGGTCGACGAGTCCAACTTCAGCATCAAGGGCCGTCTCGATGGCGTGGTGGCCATAGGCGGCGTCAATGTCAGCCCTGCTTACGTGGCGGAACGATTGCGCGCCCTGGCCAGTGTGGCCGACTGCGCCGTTCGTACCACAGGAGAAGGCCCGCACGTTCGTTTGAAAGCGTTCGTGGTGTCGGCGGGCAGTGATGAGCAGGCCGGCAAGGACATTGCCGGCGCGATTGCGCAGTGGCCCGCCGCCGAGCGCCCGGTCAGCATCGCTTACGGAGATGTCCTGCCCGTCAATGCCATCGGCAAAGCGGCCGACTGGTGAACGTCGCGCTACGGCATCAATCCGTGTATACAAATCAGCTCACACTCGAGGACCTCGAGGCCATCGCCCTTGGCCGTCAGACACTGGCGTTATCTGAGCACGAGCAGCGCGGCGTGGCCGAAGCGCACCGTTTCCTCTGCGATGCCATCGAGCAACGCCAGCGGGTGTACGGTGTGACCACCGGTTACGGCCCCCTGGCAACCACCCATGTGGACCCGCGGCAATCGGCGCTGTTGCAACAAAACCTCGTCTATCACCTGTGCAGTGGTGTCGGTGAGCCGCTGGCACATCGCCATGTGCGTGCCATGATGGTTGCCCGAATCGCCAGTCTGGCGCTGGGTCATTCCGGCGCCAACCCCTTGCTGCTCGAACGCATGCTGGCCTGGCTTCAGGCTGGCGTGGTGCCCGAAGTACCGTCGCAGGGTACCGTCGGCGCCAGCGGCGATCTGACCCCGCTGGCGCATCTGGCGCGTGCACTGAGCGGAGAAGGGCGCGTCAGTGTGGCCGGCGGTGGCTGGGTGGACAGCGCTGCCGCGCACCATCAGTTGGGCTGGCAGCCGTTGGTATTGCAGGGCAAGGATGCCATTGCTCTGGTCAACGGCACTTCGGCGACTGTCGGCATCGCTGCATTGAACGCAACCGGCGCCGAGCGCGCCGTCAAGCTCAGCGTGCTGTTGGTGTTGCTGTACGCCGAGTTGCAGCAAGGCCACCGCGAAGCATTCCACCCGGCGATTGGCGCGTTGCGTCCTCATCCCGGGCAACGGCAGCTGCATCACTGGCTCTGGTCACTGTCGGCGAGCAGTCAGGCGCTCATCCCCTGGCAAGCCGAATCCGCCCGGCTGGCCGAGATGCCCAACGATATCGAGCAGCATCGCCCGCTCCTGCAGGATGCCTATACGTTGCGCTGTGCGCCGCAGGCACTGGGCGCCGTGTTGGATGTGGTCCAGCAGCATGCGACAACCGTTCGTATCGAGCTGGGGTCGGTCACCGACAACCCCCTGCTATTCCCCGATGACAATCTGGTGCTGCACGGTGGCAACTTTTTCGGCCAGCACCTGGCCTTTGCCAGTGATCATCTCAACAATGCACTGATTCAGATGGCCCTGTATAGCGAGCGGCGCATCGCAAGAATTACCGATCCGATGCGAAGCAGGGGGCTGCCAGCCTTTATGCAGCCCCTGGATACCGGGCTGCACAGCGGCTTCATGGGTGCGCAGGTCTGCGCCACGTCGCTGGTGGCCGAATTGCGCAGCCAGGCCATGCCGGCGTCCATTCAGTCGATCCCCACCAACGCCGACAATCAGGACATCGTACCGCTGGGAACCATCGCAGCGCGCCGTGCCAGTACCAGCTTGACCCAGCTTTACCAGATATTGGCCATCGAGGCGCTGGTGCTGGTGCAGGGCGCCGAGTTGAAGGGCATGGACACTCTGAGCGAAGCCTCGAAAAAGGTGTGCGCATGGCTTCGGGGCTATGCGCCGCCCCTCCAGCAGGATCGGCCGCTGGCCGAAGAGATTGCCCGGGTATCCCAAGCCATGGCGGACCCGGATCAGGTGGCGCCGCTGATGGCGGTGCTGTCCGACACGACAGACTGACACGGTGCGCTGACAGCGGTCGGCGCGGGGGCCTCTGTAGCGCCATCGACGGTACCCTGCGGCATATAGCGCTCTCGCCGGGCTGCCTTGAGTCGGGTCAGGTCGGCGATCAGCAGCCCGTCGACGCAGTTGCCAAAGGCCGGGTCCACATTGAAGCACGCAAACTGCACTCCGCCCGGTTCACAGACTTCACCGTACTGCTTGTACATGGTGGGTACGCTCAGGTTCATGTGCACCAGCTCGCTTTTCAGCTGGGTGAACTCCGCGTTGTAAGCCTCGCCGGGATAGCGCTGGCGCAGCTCCTCTTCCACGTGGAGCGGGATCACAAAGGGCTGGCGTGGGCGGGCGAGGTGGTGTGATGCCGGGAAGTGACGCCCGTAGAAGTGGGTGATCAGGTACTGTGCCCGCTCCGGATAGCTGTCGCTGATGCTCACCGGGCCGAACAGGTAGCGATACCGCGGGTACTTGCACAGGAACGCCCCCAGGCCATACCACAGGTACTCCAGGCTGCGCTTGCCCCAGTAGCGGGGCTGCACGAAGCTGCGCCCCAGTTCCAGACCCTGCTCCAGATAGGGTCGTATGTCCGGCTGGTACTCGAACAGAGTGGCCGAATACAGGTAGTCCTCGCCGAGGCGGTCCGCAGCCGGCGCCGCGTCACACAGCCGGTAGGCACCGGCGATCTCCAGATCGTTGTCGTCCCACAGCACCAGATGTAGATAGTGGCGGTCGTACTTGTCCATATCCCGTGGCAGGCCGCTGCCTTCCCCTACGGCTCGGAAGGCCGTTTCGCGCAGGCGGGCAATCTCGCGCATGACCGCCGAATCGGACTGATAGCGGAACAGGTAGATCTGCTTGCCGTCGGCCGTTTCGCCCAGCAGCTCGCAGGCGCGCACTTCCTGGCGCAGCAGGACGCGGTTTTCCGGGTGGGCGATGGCCGGTTCCACCGGGAGCACCGCGCGTTTGTCCTGGCCCAGGTGATAGACGTGGCGGCGAAACAGTTTGGCCTTTTCCCGCAGCGGCACATCCACCCGCTGGTAGCCGTCGTAGCTCACCGGCGCGCCGATGCGGATTTCCACACAGTTGTGGGCGTGCCGGAACATTTCCCGCACCAG
>JBJHAZ010000073.1:0-8518 GCA_050485225.1 Gammaproteobacteria bacterium | reverse complement strand
GGAAGCCGCGGCTCTGGCGGGTCTGCGACAACCCCTTGAGATAGTGGGCATAGTCCACATTGGGGTGGCGCGGATGCAAGCGGATGAAACGATCGGCCGCGGCGATGGCGGCCTCGTAGTCACCGGAACGGAAGCGGGCGTAGACCAGCTCCAGCTGGGCCTGCTCGGCGTAGTCACCAAAGGGAAACTGGGCCTCCAGTGCCTGCAGGTTCTGGATGGCGAGATCCCAGCGGCGGGCGTCGAGATTGCCCTGGATAACCTGATAGAAATCTTCCTCGGTATAGCCGGCTGTTTCGGATTCCTTGTCTTTCTTGCCGCCAAACCAGGAGCAGCCCGTGGTCAGCAGTGCAGCACTGAGGAGCAGCACCAGAGCACGGGAAGAGGGGAGCAATCGCATAGAAAGGCGTTTCCTGTGGGACGCGGGAACAATTACACTGTGAGCGAGGGCCCGTCGCCGACCGGTATTTATCGAGCCGGAATCGGGCAGGGACAACTCGCCTATTTAACCACAGCTGGCAGTGATCGCAAAAAGTATCGCTGCCAGCCTTTTGCCATGGTCCCGCATCCCCGATGACCCAGGAAACCTATACAGAACATTATTCCGAAGTGGTGCCGCCGGAGCGCGCGGGCCAACGGCTGGACGTGGTCGCCGCCGAACTGTTCGGCGACTTTTCCCGCGGCCGGTTGCAGGACTGGATTCGCCAGGGACACCTGCTGGTGGACGGGGCCCGCTGGCGACCCAAGGACAAGGTTCTGGGTGGCGAGGCACTGGAGCTGACGGCCGAGGTGGAGTCCGAGGGCGACTGGGTGGCGCAGGCCATTGCGCTGGACGTGGTCTACGAGGATGCCGACCTGCTGATCATCAACAAGCCGCCGGGGCTGGTGGTCCACCCGGCGGCGGGCAACCCCGATGGCACCCTGCTCAACGCCCTGCTGCACCACGCGCCCGAACTGCGCAACCTGCCCCGGGCCGGGATCGTGCACCGGCTCGACAAGGACACCTCCGGCCTGCTGGTGGTGGCGCGCACGCCCCAGGCGCAGCACTCACTGGTCAAGCAGTTGCAGAAGCGCACCATGGGGCGTGAGTACGAGGCGGTGGTGCAGGGCGTCATGACCGGGGGCGGCAGTGTCAACGAGCCCATCGGCCGCCACCCCACCGCCCGCACCAAGATGGCGGTGGTCAGGGATGGCAAGCCCGCCGTGACCCACTATCGGGTGCTGGGGCGGTTTGCCCACCATACCCATGTGCGGGTGCAGCTCGAAAGCGGTCGCACCCACCAGATCCGCGTCCATATGGCGCACATCATGCACCCGCTGGTGGGCGATCCCGTCTACGGGGGGCGGCTGCGCATCCCGCCCGGAGCCAGTGATGCGCTGGGCGAGGCGCTGCGTCGTTTTCCCCGCCAGGCGCTGCACGCGGCGCGGCTCGAGCTGGCCCATCCCCGCAGCGACGAGGTGATGGCCTGGGAGGCGCCGCTGCCCCAAGATATGGTAGAACTGCTGCATCGACTGGAAGCGGGGTAACGCTGTGCTGGAACTGATCACGCCGAAATGGAACGCGCCGGCCAATGTGCGGGCGGTGATTGTCAGCCGCAACGGCGGTGGCAGTGAGCCGCCGTGGGATTCGTGCAACCTCGGCCTCAATACCGGTGACGAACCCTCCGCGGTCCGGGCCAACCGGGAGCATCTGCGCGAACAACTGGCTCTGCCCCGCGACCCCCTGTGGTTGAGCCAGGTGCACGGTACCGACGTGGTGCAGGCGGACCGCTGCCTGCACAGCGTCGAGGCCGATGCCGCCTGGACCCGCGTGCCCGGCGTGGCTTGCGCGGTACTGATGGCCGATTGCCTGCCGGTACTGCTCTGCGACCGCACCGGCTCCGTGGTGGGTATTGCCCACGCCGGCTGGCGCGGCCTGTCGGCCGGCGTGGTGCGCGAGGCCGTGAGTGCGCTCGGCGTGGCGCCGGGCAGCCTGCTGGCTCACTTGGGGCCTGCGATTGGTCCCGAGCATTTCCAGGTGGGCGAGGAGGTACGTGACGCCTTTTTCGAGGACGCGATCGATCGGGCGCACCGCCAGGCCATGGAAGCGGGTTTCATCCAGCGCGGTGATGCGCTGTATGCCGACCTTCATGCACTGGCCGAGTTCGAGCTGCGCGCGTTGGGCGTGGAGTCCGTCAGCCGCAGTCCCTGGTGCACCTGGAGCAACCCCCAGACCTTTTATTCCTACCGCCGCGACGGCATCACCGGCCGCAATGCCGCACTGATCTGGCTGGATGCGGAGTAGCGCGGTGAGCGGACAGAACGCCTTCCGGACCGCAGGGGTGTCGCTTCATCCCTGGCCGTCTGCCTGTCCCGCCCGGGCTCGCGCGTCCGGCCGCCCTTGAATCTCCAGTCCTCCATCCCCAGTCCGGTTTGCCCCGACCTCAACGACCGATTCGGAAGCCTTGCCCCGTGCCTGCTTTTATCCAGCGCCATAACTACATCCTGTTACTGATCGTCGCAGCCCTGGTCGGCCACCTGCTGCCCGCATACGGCGCCCGCGACGGCGTGTTGCAACTGGGGCGCGTTACCACCTGGGGCATCATGCTGGTGTTTTTCCTGCATGGCGCCAACCTCTCGCCGCGCAGCCTGCGCGACGGCGCCAGCCGCTGGCGGCTGCACCTGATGATCCAGAGCTACACCTTCATTGCCTTCCCGCTGGTGGGCGCGGCGGTGTTCCTGCTCGGCCGTGGCTGGCTGCCCGACGACCTGCTGTTGGGGTTTTTCTACCTCTGTGTATTGTCGACCACCATTTCCTCCGCCGTGGCCATGACCGCCATGGCCGGTGGCAATGTGGCGGCGGCGGTCTTCAACGCCACCCTCTCGGGCCTGTTGGGGATGGTCATCACCCCGGTGCTGACGGGGCTGGTGATCAGCCTGTCCGGCGACGGGCTCGACTACGGCGAGGCGATTCTCAATGTGGTCAGGATGCTGCTGGTGCCGTTTCTGGCCGGGCAGTTGCTCCGGCCCCTACTGCATCAGTGGCTGGCGCGGTTCAAAAGCCCGCTGAGTTGGGTCGACAAGATCGTCATCGCCCTGATCGTGCTGTCGGCCTTCAGCGACTCCGCCCGGTCCGGGGCCTGGTCCAGCTACCCGCCGCTGGGCATGGCCACCCTGCTGCTGATGGTGGTCGTGCTGCTGTTGCTGGCGACCTGGGGTGCGTTGCGCTGGGCACGCTGGGCGCGCCTGTCGCGTGAGGATGAGGTCACCCTGCTGTATTGCGGCAGCCAGAAGAGCCTCGCCAATGGCATGCCCATCGCCAACGTCATCCTTGCCGGCAACCCCGCCTTCGGCGTCATCGTCCTGCCGATGATCGTCTACCACCAGTTGCAGCTGTTGATGGGCTCCTGGCTGGCGCAGCGGTATGTGGGCGCCGCGGGCAAGGCTCCCCCCGATCGCTCCTGAACCGCGGGTGCCTTGGGGCAGGATGCAGCCCCGCCACCCCTCGGGTTATCATGTGCCCCTTCACAAAAACACACAGGGGTAGCTCTCAGCATGGTCATCAAGCCCAAGATTCGCGGATTCATGTGCACCACCGCCCATCCCGCCGGTTGTGCCGCCAATGTGCAGCAGCAGATCGAGTACGTGAAGTCGCAACCGTCCATCGAGAACGGTCCCAAGCGGGTGCTGGTGCTGGGCGCTTCCACCGGGTACGGCCTGGCCTCGCGCATTTCCGCCGCCTTCGGTTGCGGTGCGGCCACCATCGGCGTGTTCTTCGAGCGCGAGGGCTCCGAGAAAAAGCCCGGCACCGCCGGTTGGTACAATTCCGCCGCCTTTCATGAGGCCGCCGACAGCGCCGGCCTGTATGCCCGCAGCATCAACGGCGACGCCTTCTCCAACGAGGTCAAGAGCAAGGTCATCGACCTGATCCGCGAAGATCTCGGTCAGGTGGATCTGGTGGTGTACAGCCTGGCGGCGCCGCGCCGCACTCATCCCGACAGCGGCGAGGTGTTCAACTCTACCCTCAAGCCCATTGGCAAGAGCGTGACCCAGCGCGGCATCAATACCGACAAGGAAGAAATTCAGGAAGTCACCCTGGAGCCCGCCACCGATGAGGACATCGCCAACACCGTGGCGGTGATGGGCGGTGAGGACTGGCAGATGTGGATCGACGCGCTGGACAATGCCGGCGTGCTCGCCAAGGGGGCGAAAACCACGGCCTTTACCTATGTGGGCGAGAAGATCACCTGGGACATCTACTGGGACGGCACCATCGGTGCGGCCAAGAAGGATCTCGACACCCGCGTGGTGGATATCCGCTCCCGGCTGGCGGCCCAGGGTGGCGACGCCCGGGTTTCCGTGCTCAAGGCGGTGGTGACCCAGGCCAGCTCGGCCATTCCCATCATGCCCCTTTACCTGGCGCTGCTGTTCAAGGTGATGAAGGACGAGGGCACCCACGAAGGCTGTATCGAGCAGGTGTACGGCCTGTTTCACGACAGCCTCTACGGCGACGACCCGGTGATGGACAGTGAGGGCCGATTGCGCGCCGATGGCAAGGAGCTGCAGCCCCATGTGCAGCAGGCCGTTGCCGACGCCTGGAATCAGGTGACCACCGAAAACCTCCACGACCTGACCGACTTCCGCGGCTACAAGCAGGAGTTCCTGCGCCTGTTCGGTTTCGAGATGGACGGCGTCGACTACGACGCCGACGTGGATCCGGTGGTACCCATTCGCGGCCTCGTCTGAGGCCGCCGACCGCCGCTGTCGACCAACACAGGAGCCGGCCATGTCCGACCGTGTGGAGCCACTGACACCGCTGATCCGCCGCGTGGTGGCGCCCAACCCCGGGCCCATGACCGCCGACGGTACCAACAGCTTCATCGTCGGTCGCGATGAGCTGGCCCTGATCGACCCCGGCCCGGCGATCCCCGAGCACGTGGACCGTCTGGTGGCGGCCTGCGGCGATCGGCTGCGCTGGGTCATGGTCACCCACACCCATGCCGACCACTCGCCCGCCGCCGCCGAAGTGGCCGCGCGCACCGGGGCCGAACTGGTGGGCATGGTGCTCGATCCCGACGACGGCCATCAGGACAACAGCTTCCGCGCCGCTGCACCGCTGGTGGATGGCGCCCGCTTCGCGACGTCCGAGTATGCATTGCGAGCGGTGCATACCCCCGGTCATGTGGGCAACCATGTGTGCTACTTCCTGGAGGAGGAGCGCACCATCTTTGCCGGCGATCACATCATGGGCGGGTCCACCGTTGTGATCATCCCGCCGAGTGGGGACATGGCCAAATACATCGCCTCGCTGGAAAAACTGCGCGGCCTCGACCCGGCCGTCATCATGCCGGGCCACGGCGAGGCCATTCACCAGCCCGACAAGGTGATCGACACCCTGATCCGCCACCGGCTGCACCGCGAGCAGAAGGTGGTCTCGGCGCTGCAACGGCTGGGCGAGTCCAGCCTCGATACGCTCTTGCCCGTGGTCTACGACGACGTGCGTCCCGAACTGCACAAGATCGCCCGCTACTCCCTGTGGGCTCACCTGCTCAAGCTCGAGCATGACCACCGCGTGTTGCGTACAGTCGAAAAGCACTGGGCCTTCGGCGAGGAACACTGGCGGCTCATGCAGTAGGGCGCCCGCACTGCGGTTGACGGATTGTGCCGATAGGTCGCCCCATCGCGCAGGGGACTGCGCTCCTACCGGCGTTGATAGGGGCCGCGCCGTAGGAGCCCGCTCCGCGGGCGATGGGCGCTGGCACAAGGCGACCCGACACGGCCATATACGAACACAAGGAGCTGCCATGAGACGATCCACTTTTTCCGGCTGGCTGGGAACGCTGCTGCTGGCGCTGGCCCTGCCGGTGGCGGCCGGTAACTACACCATCGGCACCGGCAGCCAGAGCGGCACCTATTTCCCCCTCGGCGGTGCGCTGGCACAGCTGTGGAGCGAACAGATCCCCGAGCTGAACCTGCGCGCGGAAGTGACCGCCGCGTCGGTGGAAAACATCATCAAGGTGACTGCCGGCCAGCAGATTGCCGGCATTGCCATGGGCGATGCGGTGCTGGCGGCCCTGCATGGCGAGCCGCCGTTCCGCGAACCCATGGACATCGCGGTGCTGTTTGCGCTGTACCCCAACGTGGTGCAGATCATCGTGCCGGCCAACTCGTCGATCCGGTCGGTGGACGACCTGCGCGGCAAGCGGGTCTCGGTGGGCGCACCCGGTTCGGGCACCCGGGTGGCGGCCCTGGCGATCCTCGAGTCGCTCGGCATCGGTCGCGGTGACCTGCGCACCCAGAATCTCGACTACACCGCCACCACGGAGGCCCTTTCCAACGGTCAGATCGATGCCGGCATCATCGTCGGCAGCGCCGGAGTGGGCGCCATCACCGAGCTGGCGCTCAATCGCCGGGTGCGTATCCTCTCTTTCAGTGACGAGGAGCTGGTGCGCATCGCCGCCGACCAGCCCGCCTACCGGCCGATGGCGGTGCCCGAGGGGACCTACCACCGCGTCGATGCCTTTACCGCGCCCTCCGTCTGGAATGTGCTGGTGGTGCGCGGCGGCCTGGACGACGACCTCGCCGGGCGACTGGTCGCCAGCGCTTTCGAGCACCGCCAGCGCATCGTCAATGCCGTGGCCGACGCCGCCGACATGACGCTGACCATCGACGAGCATTTGCCCGGAGCACCGCTGCACCTGGCGAGCGCGGCCTACGCGGCCTCGGAGTGATCCGGCGCGCCCATGGAGCCGGATCGCACAACGCTGTCGTCGTTGCCGCCGGGGCCGGGTGGGGCGCAAGCTGCACCACCGCCCCGCTCACCCGCGTCTTTTGACTTGTTGCTGGGCACCGTCGCCGTTGCGCTGACGATCTTCCAGATCTGGCAGGGACTGGCGGCCGAGCTGTCGGCGCCGCAGTTTCTGCCCCTCCACCTGAGCTGGGTGCTGGTGCTGATCTTTTTGTCCCGACCGGGCTGCGCCACGGCCGCGTCGCGCGCCCTGCGGCTGGGGGCGCGCGTTCTCGACGGACTGTTCATCCTGTTGGCGATCTGGGCCGGCTGGGTGATTGCCACCTTCGACTACGACGACCTCGGTTTCCTGCTCGATGGCCTTGCTGCCACCGAGCTGTGGGCGGGTGTGATCATGGGCGGGTTACTGCTGGAGGCCACCCGCCGCACCGTCGGCTGGGTGATGAGCGCCATCGCGGCGCTGTTTCTGCTTTACGCGCTCTTTGGCGACGCCCTGCCGGCCGCAGTGGCCAGTCGCGGTTTCGCGCTTGAAGAGATCATCCGCTTCCACATCTACTCCACCAACGGCGTGTTCGGCGCGCCGCTGGCCATCGCGGCCGGTGTGGTGTTCGTGTTCGTGCTGTTCGGTGCGCTGCTGCAGGTGACCGGCGCCGGGCGGTTCTTCATCGATTGCGCCATGGCGCTGGCGGGCCGCTATCGGGGCGGTCCGGCCAAGGCGTCGGTGGTGGCCTCGGCGGCCATGGGCTCCATCTCCGGGTCGGCCATTGCCAATACCGTCACCACTGGGGCGCTGACCATCCCCATGATGAAGCGGCTGGGCTACCGACCGGAGCAGGCGGCGGGTATCGAGGCGGCGGCCTCCACCGGTGGCCAGATCATGCCGCCGGTAATGGGCGCCGGCGCCTTCGTGATGGCCCAGTTCACCGGCATCCCCTATGCCGAGATCCTGTTGGTGTCCATCGCGCCGGCGATCCTGTATTTCGCCTGCACGCTGCTGTACGTGCACCTGATGGCCTGCAAGCTGGGCCTGCAGGGGATGACCCCCGCCGAGGGCTTGCGACAGGTTCTCAAGGCAGGCTGGCACTACCTGCTGCCGCTGGTGATGATCACGGTGCTGTTGCTGATGGCCTATTCCCCCTCGCTGGTGGGGCTGGCCGGGTGCCTGGCGATTGTGGTGGCCGGTGCCTGTCGCCGCTCGAGCCGGGTGTCGCTTGGGGTGCTGGTGCGAGGCCTGCGCGACGGCGCGCTGATGATCCTGCCCATCAGTGCCGCCTGTGCCACCGCCGGCATTGTGGTGGGCGTGGTGGGGCAGACGGGCATCGGGCTGCTGTTTACCCAGTCGCTGCTGACCCTGTCGGGCGGGTATCTGCTCGGCGTGTTTCTGCTGGTGGCGTTCGCTGGGCTGATCCTCGGCATGGGACTGCCGGTCACGGCGGCCTACATCGTGCTGTCGGTGCTCGCGGTACCGGCACTGACCGAGTTCGGCGTCGCGGTGCTGACGGCGCACCTGATTGTGTTCTGGCTGTCGCAGACCTCCAACGTCACGCCACCCATCGCGCTGGCCGCCTTTGCCGGCGCAGGTGTCGCCGGTGCCGCGCCCATGCGCTCCGGTGTGCAGGCCTTCAAGCTGTCCTTCGGGCTGTTTCTGATACCGCTGATGATGGCCGCCTCCGGTCTGGTCTGGCAGGGCACGGGCCAGATACTCGACTTCGGGCTGGCGCTGGCGGCCACCGCCGGGTTGATCGTCGCCTTTGCCTGCGGCGTGGAAGGCCGCCTGTTTGCGCCCCTGTCCGT
>JBJHAZ010000072.1:0-8709 GCA_050485225.1 Gammaproteobacteria bacterium | reverse complement strand
TGACCATGGTGGGCTCCCGTGGAACGCCTGCCCCGTGGCCGGCCGATGGCGGCTGCGGGTGCACTGTGCTTTTCGTTCGAATTATTGTCAGGGGAGTCGGGAGACAGCGCCTGCGCAGCAGGCCTCGAGACGCCCTGGAACCACTTTGCGCCCCTCAAGCTTAGAACAGGCGTTGCGAAGTGCAACTGTGTTGTGAATAAAAACTGTGCCGTGGATAAAAAATGCCCGCCGTTCGGTTTCGCAGCGGGTATGCCGGCAAGTCGGTGATCGGTTTGAGCTTTCCGGAAAAGTGACTAGTCTTGATGGGGAGCGGGTTATTGCACCGGAGGCGAGTGATGAGTCAATGGGCGCGCAGGACACTGGAGTCCCTGCTGGACCACGCCAACGTTCACATCGACGGTCAGCAGCCGTGGGATATAAAGATTCAGGATCGGCGCTTTTTTCGGCGCGTCCTCGGGCAGGGGTCTCTCGGCCTGGGCGAGTCCTATATGGACGGCTGGTGGGACTGCGAGCGGCCGGACGAGCTGATCTGTCGAGTGCTGCGAGCCGGTGTGGATTCGCGGGTGTCGCGCGGTCTGCGCACCGGTTTCCAGCTGCTCGCCGCCAGCCTGCTCAATCTTCAATCCCGCGCGCGGGCGTTCATGGTCGGCGAGCGGCATTACGACATCAGTATCGACCTGTACCGCCACATGCTCGACCGCGGGCTCAACTACAGCTGTGGTTACTGGCTCAATGCCGAGACACTGGATGAGGCCCAGGAGCACAAGCTCGACCTGATCTGTCGCAAGCTCGACCTCCAGCCCGGCCAGCGAGTGTTGGATATCGGTTGTGGCTGGGGCGGCTTTTCTGCCTTTGCCGCGGAGCGTTACGGGGTGCAGGTGACCGGCGTGACCATCTCCCGTGAACAGGCCGAGTTTGCCCGCGAGCGGTGCCGCGAGTTGCCGGTGGCTATACGGTTGCAGGACTACCGGTCGCTGAACGAGCCCTTCGATCACATCGTGTCCATCGGCATGTTCGAGCACGTGGGCTGGAAAAACTACCGCACGTACATGGACGTGGCGCGCCGCTGCCTGCGCGGCGATGGACTGTTCCTGCTGCACACCATCGGTAGCCGGCGCACGGCGTTGCACGGCGATCCCTGGATGCACCGCTATATTTTTCCCAACGGCATGCTGCCTTCGATTCGGCAGATCGGTGCGGCCATCGAGGATCGCTTCATCATGGAGGACTGGCACAACTTCGGCGCGGATTACGACCTCACGCTGCTGGCCTGGCACGAAAACTTCATCGCCCGCTGGGATGATTTCGTGGAGATCTTCGGCGAACGTTTCTGTCGCATGTGGAAGTACTACCTGCTGGCCTGCGCAGGATCCTTCCGTGCGCGCAAGATGCAGTTGTGGCAGGTGGTACTGTCGCCCGAGGGGGTGGTCGGCGGGTATCGGTCTGTGCGTTGACGCCCCGGTGCGCTGTGGCGCACCAGGGCCCTTGCTGCACAGGGGCCTGCTGCGCGCTACTCCTTTTTATCACCGGCCATCAGGGTGTTGAGAAAATCCACCGGAATGGGGAACACGATGGTGGAGTTCTTCTCGCCGGCAATTTCGGTGAGCGTCTGCAGGTAGCGCAACTGGATGGCCTGCCCCTGGCGGGCGAGAATCTCGGCGGCCTCGGCGAGCTTTTCCGCTGCCTGCTGTTCGCCGTCGGCGTGGATGATCTTGGCGCGCCGTTCCCGTTCCGCCTCGGCCTGCTTGGCGATGGCCCGCACCATGCTCTCGTTCAGATCCACGTGCTTGATCTCTACATTGGAGACCTTGATGCCCCAGGTGTCGGTTTGCTGGTCGAGAATCGCCTGGACATCGGCGTTGAGCTGGTCGCGCTGGGCGAGCATGGCGTCCAGCTCGTGCTGGCCGAGCACCGACCGCAATGTGGTCTGCGCCAGCTGGCTGGTGGCGTCGAGATAATCCTCCACCTGGATGATGGCCTTTTCCGGATCGGTGACCCGGAAGTAGACCACCGCGTTTACCTGCACCGATACGTTATCCAGCGATATGACATCCTGGCTCGGCACGTCCATCACCACGGTGCGCAGGTCCACCCGCACGATCTGCTGGACACCGGGGATGACGATGATCAGGCCGGGCCCCTTCACTTTCTGGAACCGGCCGAGAAAGAAGATCACGCCCCGCTCATACTCGCGCAGAACCCGGAAGGCCGACAGCAGGATCATCACGATGATCGCCGTCAGCATGAGGGTGAAGTAAGTCATGGTCTACTCCTCTTTGGCTACGTCAAGGGTGAGCCCGTCCACGCCGGTGACCCGCACCCGGTCGCCCGGCTGCAGTGGTGTGGGCGAGCGGACATTCCAGATCTCGCCGTGCAGTTTGATCTGTGTGAGCGCCGGCGATGTCTTGAAGACTTCGCCTCGCTCCCCGATCAGGGTGTGGGCGCCCGAAACTACCGGCCGATGCCGACTACGCATCAGCATGCGCAGCACCACGATCATCATGCCGGCGCTGGCGGCGGCCACCGCCAGAATCAGCGGCAGGGCAATCTGGAAGGCGGGCAGGTCGGTGTCCATCAGCATGATCGACCCGATGATGAAGGCGATGACGCCGCCGGTGCCGAGGATGCCGAAACTGGGCGACCAGGCCTCGGCCGCCATCAGCCCCAACCCCAGCAACAGCAGGCCGAGCGCCGTGTAGCTCACCGGCAGCACCTGCATGGCGTACAGCGCCAAGAGCAGGCAGATGCCGCCGACAATGCCGCCAATGCCCGTGCCGGGGTTGGAAAACTCCATGATGAGTCCATAGATGCCGAGCAGCATCAGGATGTAGGCAACGCTGGGATTGGTGATGACCGAGAGAAAGCGGGTGCGCCAGTCCGGGTCGATCTGACGCAGGGTGGCGCCGGCGGTCTGCAGGGTACGGTCGCCGCCGGCGACCGTCACCGTGCGTCCGTCGATAGCCGTCAGCAATTCGTCCTCGTTGCTGGCGATGAGGTCGATCACATTCTGCGCCAGCGCCTGGCTGGCGCTCAGGGTGGCCGCCTCGGTGACCGAGCGCTCGGCCCACTCGGCATTGCGGTCGCGCAGTTCTGCGAGCCCGCGGATATAGGCGCGGGCATCGTTGATGGCCTTCTGCTCACTGGCAGAGCCGCCTGTTCGCGGGCGTGGGCTGCGTTCCGCATCATCGGCTTGGCCATTCTGGCCGTCGGTGCCGTTGCGGTCGTCGGGTTCTTCCGGCGGCGATGGCAAGCCGCCCGGGGACCCCATCTGGACCGGCGTGGCGGCACCGAGGTTGGTGGCGGGCGCCATGGCGGCGACGTGACTGGCGTAGAGCAGGTAGGTACCGGCACTGGCCGCGCGGCTGCCGCGCGGGGCCACATAGCCGATCACCGGCACGTCGGAGGCGAGCACCTCACGGATGATGTCGCGCATCGACTGGTCGAGCCCGCCGGGGGTGTTCATGCGCAGGATCACCGCCTCGGCGTCCTGTTCGTTGGCATCGCGCAGGTTGCGCACCACGTGGTCGGCGGTGGCCGGACCGATGGCGCCTTCGATATCGATGACCCAGACCTCGCCCGGGGTTGCTGCCAGCGCGGTCATGAGCAGCAGGAGTTGCAGCATGGTTCGCCCTGTCGTTGTCACTGACAGCTCAAGGATAGGGCAGGGGGGCGGGGTTCGCCATGTGACGCACCCCGGGCAGTGCGACTATTCGAAGCGGCGGTTGCGGGCAACCCGATTCAGGCCAGCGATGGCAGCGATGCGGTAGGCCTCGGCCATGGTGGGGTAGTTGAAGGTGGTGCGGGTGAAGTAGCGCAGATTGTTGCCCTCACCCCGCTGGCTCATGATGGCCTGGCCGATGTGGACGATCTCCGCCGCCTGGTCGCCGAAACAGTGGACCCCGAGCAGCTCCAGGGTTTCGGGGTGAAACAGGATTTTCAACATGCCGGTCTGCTCGCCGGAGATCTGCGCCCGCGCAATGCCACTGAAATAGGCGCGCCCGACTTCGTAGGGAATCTGCTCCAGCGTCAGTTCCCGTTCGGTCTTGCCCACGTAGCTGATCTCGGGGATGGTGTAGATGCCGGTGGCCACGTCTTCCACGTGGCCCTCGTCTTCCATGTCGAGCATGTGGGCGGCGGCGAAACGGCCCTGGTCGTAGGCGGCGCCGGCCAGCGATGGCCAGCCGATCACGTCGCCGGCGGCGTAGATGTTGTCGATACCCGTCTGGTAATGCTCGTTGACCCGCAGGTGGCCGCGGTGGTCGGCTTCCAGTTCGATGGTTTCCAGGCCCAGCCGGTCGGTGTTGCCGGTGCGGCCGTTGCACCACAGCAGCGCTTCGGCGTGGACTTTCTTGCCGGACTTGAGCTCGAGGGTGACGCCGTTGTTGCGGGTGATGACGCGGGCGAATTCCTCCTGGTGTCGGACCAGCACGGCGTTGTTGCGCAGGTGATAGCTCAGGGCGTCGGAAATCTCGTCGTCGAGAAACGACAGCAGTCGGTCGCGGCTGTTGATGAGATCCACCCGGCAGTCGAGTCCGGCAAAGATCGAGGCGTACTCGCAGCCGATCACGCCCGCGCCGTAAATGATCAGGTTGCGCGGTGTGTCCTCCAGATTGAGGATGGTGTCACTGTCGAACACCCGCGGATGGTCGAAGTCGATGTCGGTGGGGCGATAGGGGCGCGAGCCGGTGGCGATCAGGATGAAGCGGCCGGTGAGGGTCTGCGCCACGCCGTTGCCGTCGGTGACTTCCAGGTGATGGGTGTCGAGAAAGCGGGCGCGGCCGTTGTAGAGGCGCACCTGGTTGCGACCGTAGTAGCGGGTGCGCTCCTCCACCTGCAGCTGCATGACCTGGCGGGTCGATTCCATGATCTGGGGAAAGGAAAACCAGCGTGGCTCGCCGATGACGCGGAAGAGGGGCAGGTTGTTGTACTGCATGATGCGCTGCACCGAGTGGCGCAGGGCCTTGGAGGGGATGGTGCCCAGGTGGGTACAGTTGCCGCCCACCAGCGGCTTGTCCTCCACCACCGCGACCTTCCAGCCCCGCTTGACGGCGGTCATGGCGGCGCCTTCCCCGGCAGGGCCGCTGCCGATCACGATAAGGTCGTAGTTGTGCTGATTCATCAGGGTTCCCTGTGGTTTCCGGCGCCGGCTGGCTGCGGGTCGCGCTCTGTCTGCAGGCCCGATGGTACTGCGTCCGGCGGGCCTACTCCACAGCATCGGCCACGGAGGGTGGTGGCTTGAGCATGCGGTGCAGGGAATGCGATGGTTGTATGGTAAAATCGGGCGCTTTCCGGCGACTGCGCCGCCCCGGTTGTGACCGCTTTCCGACACCCGTTCCGCCACACAGGAATCCCGCCATGCACTGCCCCTTCTGCGGCGCCGACGATACCAAAGTGATCGATTCCCGCCTGGTGGCCGAGGGCGGCCAGGTGCGGCGACGCCGGGAATGCCTGTCCTGCCGCGAGCGGTTCACCACCTACGAGACGGCCGAGCTGCTGATGCCGCGGGTCATCAAGAGCGATGGCAGTCGCGAACCCTTCGACGAACAGAAGCTTCGCGCCGGTCTGCAGCGGGCGCTCGAGAAGCGGCCGGTGGGGATCGAGGACGTGGAGGCGGCGATCACCCAGATCAAGCAGGGTTTGCAGGCCACCGGCGAGCGCGAGCTGCCCTCGCGGGATATCGGTGAGCGGGTGATGGAAAAGCTCCATGAGCTCGACCAGGTGGCCTATGTGCGCTTTGCCTCGGTCTACCGCAGTTTTCAGGACATCAGCGAGTTTCGCGCCGAGCTCGATCGGCTCGAGGGTTCCGGGCAACGGAAGCCGGGTGTGGCCGAATGAGTGAAGCGGACGACGCCCGCTGGATGGCCCGCGCTGTCGTACTGGCGCGGCGCGGCTGGCAGGGTACATCCCCCAATCCGCGTGTCGGGTGTGTGCTGGTGCGCGACGCCGTCGCGGTCGGCGAAGGCTGGCACTGTCGCGCTGGCGAGCCCCATGCCGAGGTGTACGCCCTGCGTGCCGCAGGCGGTCGTGCCCGGGGTGCCACCGCCTACGTGACACTGGAACCCTGCAGCCATCACGGCCGCACGCCGCCCTGTGCCGAGGCGCTGGTGAGTGCCGGCGTGGCGCGGGTGGTGTACGGCATGGAGGACCCTTTCTCTGCGGTGGCGGGGCGGGGATTGCAGCGCTTGCGCGAGGCCGGCATCCGGGTGGATGGCCCGGTGCTGGAGGCGGAGGTGCGGCGGCTCAATCCCGGCTACATCAAGCGGCAGCAGTCGGGTCTGCCCCGCGTCACCGTCAAGATGGCCATGAGCCTCGACGGCCGCACGGCCATGGCCAGTGGCGAGAGCCAGTGGATCACCGGGCCCGCGGCGCGCGCCGATGTACAGCGGCTACGCGCCGCCAGTTGCGCCATCGTTACCGGTATCGGCACGGTACTGCACGACGACGCCCGGCTCACGGTGCGCGATCCGGCGCTGTCGGTGGACAGTGAGGCCGGCCCCTGGTTGCGCCAGCCGCTGCGGGTGGTACTCGACAGGAAGGGGCAACTTCCGGACAATGCCGCGCTGTTGCGCGAGCCCGGGCCGGTGCTGCAGGTTTGCGCGCCCGGTGTGGCGGGCGTGGTCGGGGTCGACAGCTGGTTCCTGCCGGCAGACGACAGCGGTGCGGCGCCCGGCCGGGCGCTGGGTGCGCTGCTGGAGGAGCTGGGACGGCGGCATTGCAACGAAGTGCTGGTGGAAGCCGGCCCCCGGCTCGCCGGCGCCTTCGTGGCGGCGGGCCTTGTCGATCGCCTGGTGCTGTACATGGCGCCGCGATTGCTGGGCAGCGCCGCCAGGCCACTGTTTGAGCTACCCTTCGATACAATGGCCCAGTCGCTGCCGCTGGCCGTCACCGACTGGCGCAGTGTCGGCACCGACTGGCGCATTACCCTGGAGCCGGCGGGCCGCGCCTGATAGGGGCAAAACCGCAAACGACCATTCACCGGAATCGAGCATGTTTACAGGAATCATCGAAGCAGTGGGCTGCATGGCCAGCTCCGAGACCACCGGCGGCGACCGTCGCGTCCATATTCAGACCGGTGCGCTGGATCTGGTGGGGGTTGCGCTGGGCGACAGCATCGCCGTCAACGGGGTGTGCCTGACCGTCGCCGACCTGCCCGGCGATGGCTTCGTCGCGGATGTTTCGGCGGAGACCCTGAGCCTGACCACGCTGGGCGGTCTGGCCGCCGGGGCGCGGGTCAACCTAGAGCGGTCCCTGACACCGGCGACGCGCATGGGAGGGCACATGGTCTCCGGCCATGTGGACGGGCTCGCAGAAGTCATCAGCCGCCATCCCGACGCCCGCTCCGAGCGCTTCGTGCTCCGGGCGCCGGACGAGCTGGCGCGCTACATTGCCCGCAAGGGGTCGGTGGCGCTGGACGGTACCAGCTTGACCGTCAATGAAGTGCGCGGCAGCGAGTTTTCCATCAACATCGTGCCCCACACCCTCGACCACACCGTGATCGGTGACTACCGCCCCGGCACCCGCGTCAACCTGGAGGTGGACGTGATCGCCCGCTACCTGGAGCGGCTGCTGCAGGTGGGCAGCGTCGCCAACAATTGATCGGCCGTAACAGGATCCCCTATGCAGCTCAACACCATTGAAGAACTGATCGACGACATTCGCCAGGGACGCATGGTGATCCTCATGGATGACGAGGATCGCGAAAATGAAGGCGATCTCATCATGGCTGCCGAAATGGTGCGCCCCGAAGACGTCAACTTCATGGCGCGGTTCGCCCGCGGCCTGATCTGCCTCACCCTTTCCGAGGAGCGCTGTCGCCAGCTGGACCTGCCGCTGATGGTGCAGAGCAACCGCTCCGGTCACGGCACCAACTTCACCGTCTCCATCGAGGCCGCCGAGGGCGTCACCACCGGTATTTCCGCCGCCGATCGCGCGCGCACGGTGCGGGCGGCCGTGGCTCGCAACGCCCGCCCCGAGGACATCGTGCAGCCGGGCCACATCTTCCCCCTCAAGGCGCAGCCGGGCGGTGTGCTCAGTCGCGCCGGGCATACGGAGGCCGGCTGTGACCTGGCGCGGCTGGCCGGTTTCGAGCCTGCGGCGGTGATTGTCGAGGTCATGAACGACGATGGCACCATGGCACGCCGACCCGATCTGGAGCGGTTTGCGGAGGAGCACGGCATCAAGATCGGCACCATTGCCGACCTGATCCACTACCGCATCCTCAATGAGCAGACCGTCACCTGCATCGGCGATCACGAGGTCAGCACGGCGTTCGGTGAGTTCAATCTCAAGGTCTTTCTCGACAACGCCCGTCAGGAAAAGCATTTTGCGCTGGTCAAGGGCCACATCACGCCCGAGCAGCCCACTCTGGTGCGGGTGCACACCAGCAGCACGGTGCGCGATCTGTTCGTGCTCGACCGCCCCGGGCCCCACAAGTCGTGGACCTTCCAGAGTGCGCTGCAACGGGTCGCTGCGGCCGAGGCCGGCGTGGTGCTGCTGATCTACGACCCCGAGGCGGCCGATGATGTGGAGGCGGACGTGCTCGAAATGCTCGGCAAGGGCGCGCGCCGCATCAACGCCAGCGACATGGTGTCGCAACAGGTGGGTGCGGGGTCCCAGATCCTGCGCGAGCTGGGCGTGGGCAAGATGCGCCTGATGGGCGCGCCCATCAAGTACACCGCCCTGTCCGGTTTCGACCTGGAAGTGGTGGAA
>JBJHAZ010000071.1:0-8762 GCA_050485225.1 Gammaproteobacteria bacterium | reverse complement strand
CCCCAAGGTTGGTGCCGGGCGGAGGCAGGCCCCGCCGGCAAGCGACCTATTCTAAGTCAATGAACCGGCCGGTAACCAGCCATGCTGACTGCAGGGTCGCACGGACTTGTTGTATGTCACAGGGACAACACGCAGAATGGGCCGCTTTGCATCGACCCGTCGCAGACATGTCCAGAATCATAAACAGAACCGGCCCCGACAACCCGCCTCCGAGCCACTCCGATCAGCACGCAGCGGCCTGGCGAATCAGCCTGATCTACGCGGTATTCGCCAGTGTGTGGGTGCTGCTGTCGAGCAGCCTGCTGGCGGTCAGCGTCGAGGACCCTGTCCTGCAGGCGCGCATTGAGCTGTTCAAGGGCATGGGGTTCGTGGCCGCCACCGGCGGACTCCTGTACCTGCTGCTGCGCAGCCGACGGCAGTGGGTGCCCGCCCTGGCGCGTCCCCCGGAAGAGCAGGATGCCGGCCGTCGTGACCGCTGGTTGCTGGTGGTTGCGGTACTGATGATCGTGCCCCTGCTGGCTCTCACCATTCTGAAGATCCACCGCCCCCAGGTGGAGGCCAGCGCTCGCGACAACCTCGTCACCATTTCCGGGCTGAAAGCCCAGAACGTGGCCCAGTGGCTGAGCGAGCGACTGGGTAACGTACGCACCTTCGAGCATAACGAGGGCTTCAACGAGCGGGTTCGCCTGCTGGCCGAGGACGGCGATCCCGTTCAGTCTCGGCTCATCAACGCGCGCCTTCAGGCCCTGGAGACGAGCCATCACTTCCTGGGGGCCACACTGCTCGACACGAACGGCGCCACCCTGCTGACCCGCGGCCCGGTCGACAGCAGCCAAAGCGAACTCGGGCAACAGGCACTGGAACAGCAGGCCACCGTATTCAGCCCACTGCGCAGTGACGAGGCGGGGGCTGTGTATCTGGACGTCGCCGCGCCCCTGTTCCTGCCCGGCAACGCTGAGACACGCCTGGTGGGCGCTGTGGTACTGCGGCAATACCTCGACAGCGCATTCACACAGCTGGTGCTGGAGTGGCCCAGTGCCAGCGGCACCGGCGCGAACGCCCTGGCACTGCGCAACCCGGATGGGGACGGCATGATCGCGCTGGGTATCGACGATGGCCGAGCGACCCTGACTCCGCTGCCGGAAGATGTGGCGGCGGTGCTGCCACAAACCCTGGGCACGACCTTTCGCCACACGGGAGCCGATGGACGCAGCGCTCTCGTCATCGCAAAACCGGTAGAGGGTACGGACTGGCTGCTGCTGTCCCGCCTGGGGCACGACGAGATCATGCGCCCCGTATACCAGCTGATTTTCTGGATCAGCCTGGTGGCCGGTGCCGCGGTACTGGTTTCCGGCAGCGCGGCGTTGCTGCTGCTGCGCCAGCGTCGGCGCAGCGAGCAGTTGCAGACCGCGCTTGAAAAGCGCGACGCCGACCAGCTGATCGAGCGCTTTTTCAATCTGCCGTTTGCCGGCATGGCGATAGCCGGTCTGGACGGCAGATGGCTCAAGTTCAACGACCGTTTCTGCGCCATGCTCGGCTACAGCCGCGAGGAAATGCTGCATACACCGCCGCGCTCGATCACCCATCCGGAGGATCTGGAAACCTACATCCGCCGGCACGAGCGGCTGGCGCGGGGTGAGATCGACCTGTTCAACGGTGAGATTCGTTTCATACGCAAGGATGGCGCGATCGTGGTGGCCCGTATCGAGGCCAGCCGCCACCAGCCTCAGACTGCCCCGGAGCCCATGCTGTACGTGATGGTGCAGGACATTACCGAGGAGACCCACCTGCGAGCCACCCTGGAACGCTCGCTGCGGTTCCTGCGTGGCGTCGCCAATCGGGTGCCCGGAATGATCTATCAGTTCCGGCTCAACCCCGATGGCAGCTCCTGTTTCCCGTTTGCCTCCAAGGCGATCGAGGACGTCTACGGCTTGACACCGGAATCGGTGCTGCACGACGCCTCGGAGGTTTTCGAACGTATAGACCCCGAGGACCGCGACGGTGTGCAGGCATCCATCCGGCAGTCGGCCCGCACCCTGACACTGTGGCGTCACGAGTACCGGGCGCGCCTGCCCGGTCGCGGTGAAGTTTGGCTCAAGGGCAGTGCCCAGCCGGTTCGTGAACAGGGTGGCGCCACCCTCTGGTACGGCTTTATCCAGGACATCACCGACCAGAAGCGTATCGAACAGGATCAACGCATCGCCGCCACGGCCTTCGAGGGGCACCACGCGGCCATGTTCGTCACCGATCCCGGCGGCCGGCTCATCCGTATCAACCAGGCATTTACCCGCATTACCGGGTACAGCCCGGCTGATACCGAAGGCCATACGCCTGCCCTGCTCAAGTCAGGCCGGCAGGAGGATGCCTTCTATCAAGCGTTCTGGCAGGCACTGCTGCACGACCACTATTGGGAAGGAGAGATCTGGAACCGCCGCAAGAACGGCGAGATCTACCCGGAGTGGCTGAGCGTCAGCGCTGTGCTCGACCAGCAGGGTGAGGTGATCAACTATGTGGGCGCCTTCTCGGATATCACCAGCGCCAAGGAGGCACAGCGCCAGATCCAGTGGCTGTCCAACTTCGACGGCCTGACCGACCTCCCCAACGCATCCCTGCTGCGCGACCGGGTCGAGCAGGCCCTGATTCAGGCGCGCGATCACGACGATACAGTCGCACTCATCAAGGTCGACCTCGACCAGTTCAAGACCATCAACGACAGCCTGAGTCACAAGCTGGGGGATGAGCTGCTGGTACAGATCGCCCACCGGCTGCGTCAGGTCGCGGGGACGAGCGACACCGTTTCCCGCCAGAGCGGCGACGAATTCACCCTGCTGCTGCCCAACCGCGACCAACGGGAGGTGGTCACCCTGGTGGACCGCGTCCAGCGCAGCATCAGCGAACCCCAAGTGATCGGCGACCAGGAACTGGTCATGACCGCCTCGGTGGGCATTGCCCTGTTTCCTGCCGACGGCGACGATTTCGACAGCCTCAACAAGGCCGCCGAAGTGGCCATGTTCCGCGCCAAGCAGTACGGGCGCAACTGCTACGCCTTCTACGAGGCGACCATGGAGGGCGAGGCGCTGCGTACCCTACAACTGGGTACGGCGCTGCACCGGGCGATGGATGACAACCAGTTCCAGCTCTACTATCAGCCTCAGCTGGACCTGGTTTCGGGCCGCCTGGTGGGCGCGGAGGCCCTGCTGCGATGGCACCATCCCGAGTACGGCTGGGTGTCGCCGGCCGAGTTCATTCCGCTGGCCGAGAGCAATGGCCTGATTGTGCCCATCGGCGAATGGACCTTGCAGACCGCTATTCGCGACATGAAGCACTGGATCGGCTGCGGACTCGACCGCCTGTCGGTCGCGGTCAACCTGTCACCGCTGCAGTTCCGCCAGCCCAATCTGGTAGAACGCATCGAGTCGATCCTGACCCAGGAGGCCCTGCCCACCCGACACCTCGAGCTGGAGCTCACCGAATCCGCCGCGATGGACAACCCCGAGCGCGCGGTGCAGGTCATCCAGGCGCTGAACAATCTGGGCGTGAGCCTGTCCATCGACGATTTCGGCACCGGCTATTCCTCGATGAACTACCTGAAAAGTTTTGCCGTCGACAAGCTGAAGATCGACCGGTCCTTCATCGACGGCATCGACACCCACAGCGAAAACCAGGCCATCGTGCTGGCGGTCATCCGCATGGCGCAGGCACTCGGCATCCAGGTGCTGGCGGAGGGGGTGGAGCGTGCCGAGGAGCAGGCGTTTCTGGCCGACAACGGCTGCGCCCTGATTCAGGGCTATCTCTACGCCCGACCCATGCCGGCCGAGGACTTCATCGACTTCGCGCTCGAGGCACGGGGTTCATAACCGGGTCGCACTCCAGCAGCACCAGCGTCTCGAAATGGCTGGTGTGGGGAAACATGTCGTGGACCCGCGCACGCACCGGCTGATAGCCGACGGCCAACAGCGGTTCCAGGTCGCCGCCAAGCGCCAGGCTGTTGCAGGACACATACAGGATCTGGCGGGGACAGGGATGCCCCTCCGCCGCCCGCTGGGAGAGTTGCCGGCACACCAACCGGGCGCCGACGCGGGGCGGGTCCAGCAACAGCTTGCTGCAGTGACCCGATTCGGAGAGCAAGGCATCGACCGTCGCCGCGTCGAACAGATCGGCCTGCTCGACGGTCAACCGTACGTCCTCGGCAGCGGCGCCAAGCGCCCGCGCGCGCGTCACCATGGCCTCACTCAGTTCATACGCCCGCACAGTGCAGCCGGTACGGGCCAGCGGCAGCGAGAAGTTACCGAGGCCGGCAAACAGCTCAAGGACAGTATCGTCCGGCTGCGGCGCCAGCCAGTCCAGCGCATCGCGGAGCATCCGCGCATTGATCTCCGGGTTGGCCTGGGTGAAGTCTGCGGGACCGAAGCGAAGACCGGGGTTGTGGGGGTATTCCAGCTCCGGCTGCCCAACGCGCCACAGAACCCGACCACTGGCGGCGTCGACCACCTCCAGCAACCAGCCCTCGCCGCCGAACGTCCCGGCGAGGGCTTCGATATCCGCTGCGGAAAACCCACCGCGCACCCGGAAGCAGGCGCCGATCACGCCTCCGTGACCGCAGGCCAGCGATACCTCATCGATCCGATTGACGTGCCGGACGGTGGGCAGCAGACGACGCAAGGTCGTCACCGCCCGTGCCAGGGGTTCCTGCCATTGCAGGCAAATATCGATGTCCACGAGCTGATGGCTGCCCTGGCGACGAAACCCGATGACCACTCGTTCGCCACGTCTTTCCACCTGCAGACGCGTCCGGTGGCGGTAGTGCTGCGAGCCGGCCGTGGCGGGTTCCTGCCAGCAGTGACCGGCCACCTGGCGGTGCAGGCGGCGCTGGGCCACGGATTGCTTGTGATGGACCTGCTGTATCGGGTCGATGTGCTGCAGTTGGCAGCCGCCGCAACGGGTGTAGTGGACACAAGGTGGTTCAATCCGCTGCGCAGCGGGTTCGCTCAACAGCCGCAGGCACGACGCCAACAGGCCATGACGCGTCTCGGAGTCGATGCGCGCCAGCACCCGCTCGCCCGGCAGCGCGTTCTCCACAAAGACCCACCTGCCCTGCCAGAGGGCCATGCCCTGCCCCTCGTCGCCGAGCCGCTCGATGGTCAGATCCAGCTCGGTGCCCACGTGGCGCGCGCGGGCGGTGGGTTTGAAGACATTGAGGCGTCGGGAACGGGACATGGCAAGCGAAACCGTGGGGCTGGAGGCGGCATTCTAGCAGGCCGCCCATCGGGTACGGGGTACGTAACACGGGTTCAGGTGCGGTTGCCGAGAATCACCGCTGCCCGCAGGCCGCTCTGGCCGAACTGCCCCATGCGCAGGAAGTCCCGTTTGACCACCGGCAGGTACTGGTTATCCAACGGCCAGGGACCGCTGATGTCATCCACTTCCGGATCGTGAATGAAGACAAAGTGATCATCCATGCCGGACACCACTACCCAGTGGGGGTTCTTGGAACGATTGAAGCGGTAGGTACTGATCAGCACCAGGGGCAGGCAGCCGCCTCGCAGGGAGCGGTGCAGGTCCTCCAGCGTCCAGGCGGTGTGTTCAAGGGTCACGTCGGTGTCGCGCAAGCGGTGCATGAAATCGTCGTGAACCCGCGCCATGATGGCCTTTTTCTCGGGACGGCGCACCGACTCCAGGAACAACGGCCCCTTCTGGTTGACCAGAATCGAGGCGCTGAAACCGCGCTGCCAGGCGGCCAGTGCCAGCCCGTGCGGGCCGCAGCCACCGGTACCGGCCAGCATGTAGATGGTGGTGGCCTCGCGCCACAGCTGCAACTCGGCAATCGGCGTCATCTCCCGCGCCGGATCGAGGGCATTCATGGCCATCATCAGCGCCGCCGGGCCGCAGGTGAAGTCGGTGGTCTGGCCGTAGTAGTGGACCGGCAGCGAATCGGCCCGCAGGGTCAGGTTGGCGATGCGTTTTTCCAGCCGCAGGGCATCGCCGTGATCCTCGTAGTAGTCGTGAATCAGGCCGAAAGGGCGATACCCCTGCGCCTGGAACAGCGACACCGCGGCGTCATTGTCCGGCGACACCTCAAGGCGCATGAAGGTGTATTCCCGCTGCACCGCAAACTGCTCCAGCTCGGCCGTCAGGCGGCGGGCCACACCCTGCTGCCGACTTTCCGGCGCTACCGCCAGGGAATAGAGCCGTGCCAAGCTCGTGCCGCGCCGCAGCAGGATCACGCCGTAGCCGGCCAATTCACCGTCGCGTTCGGCCACCAGAAGGCAGGAGCGGGAGGAGCGGATGAAGTTGGCAAAGCTGCGCCGCTTGAGGCGGTCCACCGCGAAGGCGAGATTCTCGAGGGCCACCAGCCGGTCGAGATCGGCCGGTACCGCGTGGCGCACTACAGTTCCGTGGGGCATGGTCGTTCCCGGCTTGCGTGTCTTTCCGGGTACCGGAACTGCGCCCGGCGCCCGTCAGCGTCAGGCACTCGACCGCTGGCAGCAGCAATCAGCGTTCGGCCTGATCGTCCTCACCGCTGAGCAGCTGGTGGGAGCGACCATCATACCGGTTCTTGAGGTCGTCCTTGATGGTGCCCTCCCAGAGCGGCACACCCACGAAGTAGCTGGCGCGACCGATCACGTGCGCCGCAATGGGGCCGGTGACGATGATGAAGGCAAAAATCGCCACCGCGCGGATGGTCACGCCCACATCGGCAAAGTACATGGCGACCGCCGCCACCATCAGGCCCGCGCCGAGGGCACCGGACTTGGATGTGGCATGCATGCGCGTCAGCAGGTCGGGCATCCGCAACAGACCCAGGGCGGCGAGAAAGATCAGCAGCGCACCGACCAGCAGGATGATCGACGTCAGGAAATCAGTCATCGCGCAGTCCCCTCTTTTCCAGGTAGCGGGCAAATCCCACCGCGGCCATGAAGGCCATCAGCGCGGAAACCACAGCCACATCGAGGAAGCTCGACACGCCGGTGGCGATGGTGTGCAGGGCAATCATGGCCACGACGATGGAGGCGATGAGTTCGAGCGCCACCACACGGTCCGGCAGTGTGGGGCCCTTGACCATGCGCACGAAGGTGAGCAGCAGCGAGATGCTCAGAATCGCGAAACAGATCCAGACGGTTATGGCTAGCATCCAGTTCGTCCTCAGCTGAGAATGTCCAGAACCCGACGTTCGAGTTCCTTGATGCTGCGACGCAGCTCGTCTTCGTCGTCAATGTACATGGCATGGATGTACAGGACCTTGCGGTCGGAGGACACGTCGAGGGTGAGTGTGCCGGGCGTCACCGAAATCAGGTTGCCGAGAATGGCGATCTGCCCATCGGTAGTGGCGTCCAGTGGTACTGCAATGACGCCGGGACGCATCAGATGCTGAGGCGTCAGCACGTCGTAGGCCACCCGCCAGTTGGCCTTGACCAGCTCCACCAGGAAGAAGACCCCGAAGGAGATCATCTTGGGCGCCTTGACGAAATACCGCCGAAAATCCCGTTGGTCCAGGATCACGAGCCGCAGGGCAAAGTAGCCGAGCACAAAGCCGAACAGCAGGTTCGCCACCGTGAAGCTGCCCGACAGCGCCGTCCATACCAGCGCCAGCAGCAGGTTCCAGCCAAACGCGATCATTGACCACCTCCCAGCACCGCCTCGATGTAGCCGGCCGGATCAAGCAGCTGGCCGGCGGCGGCCTCCATGATCTCGAACACCGGCTGGCCTGCGACGCCGAGCAGCACACTGATCAGGGCCAGGGCCACGATGGGGGTGTACAGCTGCCAGTACTGTAGCCGGGTCAGCGCCACTGGCGTGGTCACCGCCTCCTCGGGCTGGGCTTTCCAGAAGGCTTCGCCCCAGATCTTGGTCATGGAAAACAGTGTGAGCATGCCCGTCACCAACGCCACGGCAACGATCACGTAGCTGCCCGCCTCGAGGCCGGCACGTACCAGGATGAACTTGGCAAAAAAGCCCGACAGCGGCGGAATGCCGGCAAGCGCCAGCGCCGAGACAAGGAACAGTATGGCAAGGCCGGGCGAAGAGCGGTAGAGACCGCCCAGCGGGCCGAGCGCAAAGCTGCCGCGCTGGAAGAACGCCACTCCACTGATAAGAAACAGGTTCTTCTTGGCAATGGTGTTGTGGAGGATGTAGTACACCCCGCCGGCCAGGGCCAACGGCGTATGCAGCGCCAGCCCCATCAGCATGTAGCCGATCTGGCTGACGATGTGGAACGACAGGATACGGCGGAACTCGAACTGGGCGGCCGCGCCCAGCACGCCGGTCAGCATGGTGAAGCCGGCCGCCCACAGCAGCAGATTGTGGGTGTAGGCCACGTCCTGAGTGAAGATCAGCGTGAACATACGGAACAGCGCGTAGACCCCTACCTTGGTCAGCAGTGCGGAAAACAGCGCTGTCGCGGCCACGGAAGGTGTGTGATAGGACGCCGGCAGCCAGAAAAACAGCGGGAAGGCCGCCGCCTTGATCCCGAAGGAAATCATGAACAGCGCGGCGATCACCGTCACCAGACCGCCCGACTCCACGTCCTGGAGCTTGACGGCGAGATCCGCCATGTTGAGCGTGCCCACCAGCCCGTAGAGCAACCCGACCGCGATCAGCAGCAGCATCGACGACAGCAGGTTGAGGGTCACATACTTTATCGACCCCTCCATCTGCGCGCGCTCGCCACCGAGAATCAACAGCGCAAAGGAGGCCACCAGCAGCACCTCCACCCACACGTAGAGGTTGAAGATGTCGCCGGTCAGAAACGCGCCGCACACCCC
>JBJHAZ010000070.1:0-8821 GCA_050485225.1 Gammaproteobacteria bacterium | reverse complement strand
CGCATCGAGCAACTCAAGAGCGGCAAGGTGATCGCCTGACGACCATGACCCATCTTGGCCACTACGACTACATCATCGTCGGCGCCGGCAGCGCCGGCTGCGTGCTCGCCAACCGCCTGTCCCGCGATCCGGACGTGTCCGTACTGCTGCTGGAAGCCGGCGGTCAAGACAACTGGATGTGGGTGCACATTCCGGTGGGCTACCTGTACTGCATCGGCAACCCGCGCACCGACTGGTGCTACCACACCGAACAGGACGCGGGACTGGGCGGACGCTCGATCCTGTACGCCCGAGGCCGTGTGCTCGGCGGTTCGTCCTCCATCAACGCCATGATCTACATGCGCGGGCAGGCCCGGGACTACGACGAGTGGGCCAGCCTGACCGGCGACGACTCGTGGCGCTGGGAGGCCGTACTGCCCCTGTTCAGGCGCAGCGAGGATCACTGGCGCGGCGGCGACGCCTTCCACGGCAGCGGTGGCGAGTTGCGCGTCGAGGAGCAGCGGCTGCGCTGGGATATCCTCGACCGCTTTGCCGAGGCCGCCGAGGAGGCGGGCATTCCCCGCACGCCGGATTTCAACACCGGCAACAACGAGGGGTCGGGCAAGTTCGAGGTGACCCAGCGGCGCGGCGTGCGCTGGAGTGCGGCGCGCGCCTTCCTCAAGCCGGTGCTGCACCGACCCAACCTGCGGGTGGTGACCGGGGCGCTGATCGACCGGCTGACCTTCGAGGGCACGCGGATCACCGGCGTCGAGTGCCTGCTCGACGGCCAGCGCACTCAGGCCACGGCGAAACGGGAAACCCTGCTGGCGGCCGGTGCGATCGGGTCTCCGGCGATCCTGCAGCGCTCCGGTATCGGCGATGGTGAACAGCTCGCGAGCCTGGGTATCGCGCCCCGGCACCGGCTGCCGGCGGTGGGCCGCAACCTGCAGGATCACCTGCAGTTGCGCTCGGTGTACCGCATCAGCGGCATCCGCACCCTCAACACCGTCGCCAACAGCCTGTTCGGCAAGCTGGGCATGGGGCTGGAGTACCTGCTGCGCCGGGGTGGGCCGCTGAGCATGGCGCCGAGCCAGCTCGGGGTGTTCACCCGTTCCGACCCGTCCCGGGCCATGCCGAACCTCGAGTACCACGTACAACCGCTGTCGCTGGACAAGTTCGGCGACCCGCTGCACCGCTTTCCGGCCTTCACCGCCAGTGTGTGCAACCTGCGCCCGTCGTCGCGCGGCGAGGTGGGGATCGTCTCGGCGGACCCGGCGGCGGCACCGCGCATCGCCCCCCGTTACCTGTCCACCGACGAGGACCGGAAGATTGCCGCCGATGCCCTGCGCCTGACCCGCCACATCGTGGGCATGCCGGCACTGCAGCCCTATGGGCCGGAGGAACACCTGCCGGGGCTGCAGTACCAGAGCGACAAGGAGCTGGCCGAGGCGGCCGGCAGGGTGGGCACCACCATCTTCCACCCGGTGGGCACCTGCAAAATGGGGCGCGACGATGATGAGGGTGCGGTGGTGGATACCCGGTTGCGGGTGCGGGGCGTGCAGGGCCTGCGGGTCATCGACGCTTCGGTGATGCCCACCATCACTTCGGGCAACACCAATGCGCCCACCATCATGATTGCCGAGAAGGGGGCCGAGATGGTGGCGGCCGACAATCAGCGGGCAAACGGATAGCGGGAAAGGCGGCAGCGGGACGACTGATAGCAGGACGACCGGTAGCAGGGCTACCGGCGGCCCAAGACGGGAGAGAGGCGGCTAGGAGGCCAGCTCCGCGCTCATCCAGTCGATCACCGCGCCGTACTGCTCCGGCAGCAGGGCGCGCATCTGTTGCAGCCCCTCGGTCATGAGCTGGCTGCCGGGGACGGTGGTGATGTTGAGGTGCCCCACCTTGCGGCCAGCGTAGACTTCCTTGCCGTACCAGTTCAGCTCGGCCGCGTCGACGGCCAACCAGCGGTCGTCGCGCTCGACACCGATGAGGTTGATCATGGCGGTCTGGCCCTTGATCACCGGCCGGGCCAACGGCAGGCCGGCAATGGCACGCAGGTGGTACTCGAACTGGCTGATGGAGCAGCCCGACAGGCTCCAGTGACCGCTGTTGTGCACCCGCGGCGCCAGCTCGTTGATGAGCAGGTCGTCGCCCACGCGGAAGCACTCCATCGCCATCACGCCCACGTAATCGAGTTCTTCGAGCAGCTTGCCCAGCATGCCCTGGGCCTGCGCCTGCAGATGCTCAAGCCGCGCCAGTGGCGCTATCGACGCCATCAGGATGCCATTGACGTGCAGGTTGAGCGCCAGCGGAAAGAAGGCCATGTTGCCGTCACTGTCGCGCGCGCCTACCAGGGACACTTCCTCGTCGAAGGGGATGCGGGCCTCGGCGATGGCGTGCTCGCGCCAGTCGGCGGGAATCTGCGTGCCCTCCGCCTGCCGGAGCCAGTACTGGCCGCGGCCGTCATAACCACCCATGCGGCGCTTGAGCAGTACCGCCTCGCCCATGGCGGTGTGAAGCTCCGCTTCGGTGGTGCCCTGCGTCACCGGGCACCAGGGTGCGGTGGCAAGCTGCAGATGATCGATCAGGGATTTCTGCGACAGGCGGTCGGCCAGGCGGGGAAAGACCTCGCGGTTGACGAACCGCGGATGGGTGGCCAGCGCACGGGTGACGGCGTTCTCCGGCCACTGCTCGCGCTCGGCGGTGACGATGTCGTCGGGACGGAGATCCGGCTCCCGACCGCCGTCGATATCCACCGGAATCACTTCGAGAGCCAGCGGTCGCCCAGCGGTCAGCAACATGCTGCCGAGCTGGCCGGCCCCCAGCACCCAGATACGCCGCTGACTCACGAATCGACCCGGGGATCGGCGTGTTGCAGGACGTCGTCGGTCTGCTGCTGACGGAATTGCTCGAGACGCTCCGCAAGGCCGGCGTCCTGGTTGGCGAGAATCTGTGCCGCCATGAGGCCAGCGTTGAAGGCCCCGGCCGCGCCGATGGCGAGCGTGCCCACGGCAATACCCCTGGGCATCTGCACGATGGACAGCAGGCTGTCGAGGCCATTGAGCGCCTTGCTCTGTACCGGTACACCCAGCACCGGCAGGCGGGTCTTGGCCGCCACCATGCCCGGCAGGTGGGCGGCGCCACCGGCGCCGGCGATGATCACCTCGTATCCGTTGTCCACGGCAGCGCTGGCAAAGGACATCAGCTTGTCCGGCGTACGGTGGGCCGACACCACGTCCACGTGGTAGGCCACCTGCAGGGTGTCCAGAATATCGGCCGCACCTTTCATGGTATCCCAATCACTGCGGGAACCCATGATGATGGCCACTTTGGCGCTCATGGCAACTCCTAGGAGAGTATCGTCAACAGTTGGTGGTACAGGGGGATGCCTATTATGACATTAACCGGGAAGGTTATCCCCAATGCCGCCAACATCGCGAGACCTATATCGGCCTCGGGTATGGCATTCTTGACCGCCGCCGGCGCTGCAATATAGGAGGCACTGGCCGTCAGGCAGGCGAGAATGAGCGCCGTACCCTCCGGCAGCCCGAACCAGATCCCGGCAAACAGGCCGAACAGGCTGAGCACGAAGGGCGACAGGAGTGCAAACAGCATCAGGCGCCAGTGCTGCCAGGGCAGCGGGAACAGCGTCTTGGACGTGACCAGCCCCATCTCCAGCAGGAACAGCGCCAGCAGCGCCGAGAAGGCGTTGAGGAACATCTCCGACACCGCAGCAGCGCGCTCGGGACCGTAGATATAGCCGGCCACCACACCGCCCACCAGCAACAGCACACCCCGGCTGGTCAGTGCCTCGTGCCAGATATGGGACGCCTTGGTCTTGCCGCCACTGAGCCGGTTGAACAGCACGATGGCCACGATGATCGCCGGCAGCTCCAGCAGCACCAGGTAGAGGGTGGTCTGGGGGGCAATGGGCAGGTTGAGCCCCTGGGCGTAGGCGAGGGCGACCGCAAAGGTACCGGCACTCACCGAGCCGTAGTGGGCCGCCATGCTCGCGCTGTTGGCGGGGCTGAGCTGCACCAGTCCGCGCAGCAGCGGGTAACAGCACAGCGGAATCAGGACCCCCAGCATCGCGATACCGGCAAGCTGCGGCACCATGCTCCATTCGAGCTGGCCGTGCATCGCCAGACCGCCCTTGAGCCCGATGGTCAGCATCAGCAGAATACTGAGCGTATCGTAGGCCGCCTCGGGCACCGTGAGGTCGGAGCGGGCAAGCCCCGCCACCACGCCGAGAGCAAAGAAGAAAACAACTATGTCGGGCATGCTACCCCCTGAGTCGAGCGGCGATATTGTGCAGCGACCGCCGTGCAAATACCAGAGCCCTTTCTGACGCCGGTGGGGCGTGCTACCGTTTTCACCCCCTAAAGGAGAACAACATAATGACCGACGACAAACCTGCCCGCGTTGCCTTGGTAACCGGCGCCGCCCGGGGCCTGGGCAAGGCCATTGCGCAAGCACTCGCCGCCGATGGCGTGACCCTGCTGCTGGTGGACATTCTGGCGGAGCGGCTGGAACAGACCCGCGCCGAGCTGGAGCAGGGTGGCGCCCGATGTGCGATCCGCGTGGCGGACATCGCCGACCGCAATCAGTGCTATGCGGTGGTGGAATCGGCCATCGAGAACTTCGGGCGACTGGACATTCTCTGCAACGCCGCCGGTATCGTGCGCTTCAATCACGCCGTTGATGTGCCCGAGGACGAGTGGCAGCAGGTAATGGCCGTCAACGTGTCCGGCCCGTTCTGGCTGTGTCAGGCGGCGATCCCGCACCTGCTCGAAAGCCACGGCAATATCGTCAATGTCACCTCCCAGTCGGCACTGATCGGGGCGGCCTACATCGTGCCCTACTCGGCCTCGAAGGGGGCCCTGCTGCAGATGACCCGCTCGTTGGCGATGGAGTACATCGACGCACCGATCCGCATCAATGCCGTCTCGCCGGGGGCGATGGCCACGGAGATCAGCCTCGACAGCCCCATGCCCGAGGGCATGGATCGCGCCAAGATCATGCGCTACTCCGGCGTGCGACCACCCTCACCGCCGGAAGAAGTGGCCGCTCTCGTGGCCTTCGTGGCCTCGGAAAAAGCCGGTGCCGTTCACGGCGCCGTTCTCTGCGCCGACGGCGGCGTCACCACAGGATAAGTATTCATGACCGTTACAGCCATGCACGCCCGCGGCGGCCAGGGTCTCGACTCCATCGAGCTGCGCCAGTACCCCACCCCCGAACCGGGGCCGGGCGAGGTGCTGGTGCGCCTGCGCGCCGCCACCCTCAATTTTCGCGATCTTCTGTTCATCAAGGGCATCCTGCCCAACATGACCGCTGAACCCGACTACGTGCCCCTGTCCTGCGGGGCCGGGGAAGTACTGGCCGTGGGCGAAGGTGTCACCCGGGTTCAGCCGGGGCAGCGAGTGATCCCCATGTTTGCGCCGGGCTGGATCACCGGCGATCGGGATGAGAGCGGCACCGGCCACCTGGGCGGGCGCGCCCATGGCGTGGCGCGCACCCACGCGGTGTTTCACGAGGACGCACTGACCATCACCCCGGACGAGCTGAGCGACATGGAGGCCGCCACCCTGCCGTGCGCCGGCCTCACGGCCTGGAATGCGCTGTTCCAGCATCGCGTGACGCGACCCGGCGATGTGGTGGTGCTGCAGGGCACCGGAGGGGTCTCCATCGCCGCGCTGCAGATGGCCAAGGCGGCCGGCGCCGAGGTGGTCATCACCTCATCGTCGGACGCCAAGCTGGCGCGCGCCCGCGCACTGGGGGCCGATCACACCATCAACTACCGAACCACGCCGGCGTGGGGCAGCGCCGTGCGCCAGCTCACCGGCGGTCGCGGTGCCAATCTGGTAGTGGACGTGGTGGGTGCCGATGCGCTGGAACAGTCGCAGGCGGCTCTGGGCGACGATGCCCAGATCTCGGCCATCGGCATGCTGTCGCTGGCGGGCGGCTTTTCCTGGGGCAAGGAAGCCCGGGTACCCATCCTGCCGATCACCGTGGGCAGCCGCAGCCATTTCGAGACCCTGTTGCGCGGCCTGGTGGTCAACCGGATACGGCCGGTGGTCGACCAGTACCTGCCACTGGAGCAGCTGGGCGACGCCCTGCGACTGATGGAACAGGGCGGCTTTTTCGGCAAGATCGGCATCATCATCGACTGATCGGCAGCGACGGATCAATGGCGATTGCCCGCCTCACCGCCCGGCCCGGCAATCAGGGGCCGGGCGCGTTCAACAGCAGCGTGCCCAGCACCGTCAGGGCCACCAGGAAGCCGACCGCGTACAGCAGCGTCCTCCGGCGCCAGCGCAGACTCACCACGCGCTGGTCGCCCACGGAGATCACGTAGGGAAGTCCGCGCCCGTCGGGCTTGCGCAGCAGATGCTCGACCGCATCTTCGGCGGTATAGCGCTGTTGGGAGAGCGCCTCGCGCCGCGCCTCGGCCCGTGCATCCTGCCATTCGTGCAGGCAGACCTCGCCGTCACCGTTACGGTCGAAGCGACGCAGCAGTTCTTCCCGATCCTGTTTCCAGCCGCGCAGTATCTCGGCGCTGAGCTGATCGACAGTAAAGGAGCGTCGCCCGGTGGCGTCGGTCTCGAAGTGGCCCAGCAGGTAGACGGGGTCGCCCACCTCGATGCGCCACTCGGTGTAGCGATAGCGCTGGCCGCCAATCGGGGTGTAGAGCCGGCCAACCCAGCCCGCCGGGCTGCCACCGGGCATGGGATGGGGCGTCTTGCCCTGCCAGACCTTGCGATGCAGGGGCTCAATGGCGGCACCATCGGGATCGACCCAGCACTGGCCGGTGCCATCGGACACCAGAAACCCCTGCTTGCTGGCGCCACTGGAGATGGTTTCCCAGCGGCTCTTGCGCCCCTGGCTGCGGTAGCGCTCGATGCGAAAGCGCCACCAGACACAGGGTTTGGCGGTGAGCGGTGCAGGCTGGCTGCCGTCCCGGTCGCAGACCAGTCCCACCAGCTCCACATAGCCCTGCGCGGCGGACCGGATCCGCGAGGTGGGCATGTCCTCCACCAGCCGGGCACGGCGGAAGTTCATGCCGGCGCGGTACAGGCAGTAGGCACCGGCCACCAGCACCGCAGCGCAGACCAGCCACCACTCACCCGGGCTCATGGGATAGCCCGGTCAATCACCGGAACAGCGCCGCGATGTTCACGTCGGCGATATCGCTGGCCTCGAAGCGCAGCAGTGGATGGCTCTGGAAGCCGAACAGCCGGGCCACCAGCACATCGGGGAACTGCTCCACCCGCACGTTGTTGCGGTTGACGGCATCGTTGTAGAACTCGCGGCGATCGGCGATGGCGTTTTCCAGCTCGGAAACCCGCGCCTGCAGATTCTGGAAGGAGGTATCGGCCTTCAGGTCCGGGTAGTTCTCCACCAGGGCGAACAGGCGCCCGAGACCCAGCCGCAATTCGCCCTCGGCGGCATCGAGGCCGGTGACATCGTGGCGCTCCCTGGCATCCGACACGGCACTGCGGGCGCGCACGATCCGCTCCAGCGTCTCCTGCTCGTACTGCATATATTGCTTGCAGGTTTCCACCAGCTTGGGCAGCTCATCGTGACGCTGCTTCATCAGGACATCGATATTCGACCAGGACTGGGCCACACGGTGCTTGAGGGCAACCAGATTGTTGTACAGAATGACGGCATAGCCCACGACCAACAGCAGCAGACCGAGCAGCAGGTAACCGGAGATATCCATATATGATGCCTTCTTGTCGTTGTTGAGCGTCCAACTTCCCTTTCCCGCGGCCAAGTTTGTGACGAAAGGCCGAGAATCGCAACACGCCGTCAAACCGGCTCACCGATTGCCCACACAGGATTTCCGATGAAACCGTTGCACACATTTTTACTGGGCGTTCTGCTCGCTCTCTGTGGGCCCGCACTCGCTGTGGACAGCGACGACAAGCTGTGCCCGGACCCGCTGTTCGGCGGCCCCAACCTGGACGAATGGCAGGGCGACGAAGTGCTGCTGCAACTCGGTCTGGAACCGACCCAGCAGCAACGTATCGACGCCATCAAGGCCGACCACGAACGTGACCGCGAGGCCAACCTGCAGCGGCTGGAACAGCTCCAGCAGCAACTGGACACACTGGCGCCCGCCGATCCCGCCTTCGACGACACCATCGCCGCCATCGCCGCCGAACGGGCGGAGCTGGTGGGCGAGCAGGTGCGCCAGCGTATTCGCATGGTGGCTGCCATCCAGTCTGCCCTGTCACCGGAACAGCGGGTTGTGCTGGAGCAGCAGATGACCGAACGAATGCGCCGCCAGCAGTTCCTGACCAACCCCCAGGCCGCCCACTGAATCCCCGAACCGGAGAATCTCATGCTCTCGACCGCCCGCCGTGCGCGCACCGTCCCGGCCCTGCTGGCATTGACCGTGCTGGCGGCCTGTGGCGGCTCCCGGGTTCAACCACCGGACGAGGCACTCACCAGCTTCGAGACCTCCACCAGTCGCGACGGGCTGCGCTTTTTCACCTATCAGGTGGAGATGCCTCGGGTCCCGGCCCGTGCCCCGCAGACCTCGGGAGCGGCTCGCCCCCATGAAATCCCCCGCGACACCAACCCCCGCGGACGGGACCGGGAGCGCTTCAATGAGTCCCTGGACATGGGGCTGCGCCAGAAGCTGGACGAAACCGGCTACTGCCCGGACGGATTTCTCGTGATCGACCGCTACACCCTGCCGGGGCGGGCCACCATCCGCGGCGAGTGCCTTTGATCACCGGGCCCCGCCACCCCCGTTGACGACTGCACCCCATACTCCACACAATCGCGCTGCCTGACCGGGGCGACCGCCACCGGTCAGGCGCCGATGAGA
>JBJHAZ010000069.1:0-8836 GCA_050485225.1 Gammaproteobacteria bacterium | reverse complement strand
AGACTCCACGCTTCTTCTCGGTAGCAACAGCCATGAGGATACCAAAGCCCAACAGGAGCGTCACGATGGACGTACCGCCATAGCTCACCAGGGGCAGGGGCACCCCGACCACGGGCAAAACGCCCGATACCATCGCCATGTTGACAAACACATAGATAAAAAAGGTGAGCGTCAGGCTGCCGGCCAGCAGCCGGCTGAACATGGTCTGGGCGCCGGCGGCGATCAGCAGGCACCGGGCAACGATCAGCAGGTACATGCCCAGCAGCGCCAGCACCCCCACCAGCCCGAACTCCTCGGCGAGCACGGCAATGATGAAATCGGTGTGGCTTTCCGGCAGGAAGTCGAGCTGCGACTGGGTACCCTGCATCCAACCCTTGCCCGAGGTGCCTCCGGAACCAATGGCGGTAGTGGACTGGATGATGTTCCAGCCGGCACCGAGCCGATCCGAGTAGGGATCGAACAGCGTCAGTACCCGCTGCTTCTGGTAGTCGCGCAGGCCGTAGACCCACATCAGCGGCACCGCGACCGCCGCTGCGGCGAGCGCGCCGAACATGTAGCGCTTCTGCAGGCCAGCAAGAAACAGGACGAACACCCCGGCGGCCATCACCAGCAGCGCTGTTCCCAGGTCGGGCTGCGACGCCACCAGCACCGTGGGGATCGCCGCAATGGCCAGCGCCACCACGATGTACTTGATCCGAGGCGGCAGACTGCGCCGACCCAGGTAACTGGCCACCAGCAACGGCACGGCGATCTTGAGTACCTCCGAGGGCTGGAAGCGAAAGCCGCCGACCTCCAGCCAGCGCTGGGCCCCCTTGGCACCCACCCCGAACAGCATCACCGCCACCAGCAACAGCAGACCAAACAGGTACGGCAACAGTGCCCAGCGGGCCAGGAAGCGCGGCGGCATCTGGGCCACCACCAGCATGCCCACGAGCCCCACCGAGAGGAAGATCAGCTGCCGCTTGACGTAATAGGTGCTGCCCCCACTGGCGCTGTAGAGCACGAAGAGCCCGGCGCCGGCCAGGCCCAGCAGCAGGATCAGCAGGGGCAGGTCGATGTGCAGCGACCCCCAACCGGATCGACTGCCGTACAGCCCACTGCCCGACTCCTGCAGGCGGTGCTGGTAGTCCCGCTGCCTCATGGCCGCGCCTCCACCAGGATTTCCCCGTCGGTTTCAGACTCCGGGTACATGGCCATATAGGCGTCCATGACCTTGCGCGCGATCGGCGCCGCGACCGAACCGCCACCCTCGCCGTTTTCGACGATCAGTCCGATGGCGATGCGCGGCCGGTCAGCCGGGGCATAGCCCACAAAGAGCGCATGATCGCGATGGCGTTCGGCCAGCGCCGCGGAATCGTACTTCTCACCCTGAGGAATGCCCACCACCTGAGCGGTACCGGTCTTGCCACCGATGCGGTAGTCAAGATCCCGGGAAACGCCCCGGGCGGTGCCGCGTTCACCGTGGACCACATCCTCCATGGCTTCGAGGACCCAGTCCCAGTGCTCACTGCGGGCCTCGATATGGCCCTGCGGCTCGCCGGCCTCCCCTTCGGTCGGCTGCACCACGCGCGGCGTGCGCACTTCGCCCCGCGAGGCGACGCGGGCGGTCGATACCGCCAGCTGCAGCGGAGTCATCAGCACATACCCCTGGCCGATGGACGCATTGACGGTATCGCCGGGAAACCACGGCTGACCCCGTGCGCCCAATTTCCACTCCCGCGAGGGCATCAGGCCGCGCCGCTCCCCGGGGATGTCGATGCCGGTGCGCTCGCCGATGCCGAACGGCATCAGGAAGTCGTGCATGTAGTCGATGCCCATACGCACACCGATGTCGTAGAAATAGGTATCACACGATTCCACGATGGCCTTGTGCATGTCGACCCAGCCGTGGCCGGTGCGACGCCAGTCGCGGTACTTGTGGCTGCTGCCGGGCAACTGGAAGTAGCCGGGATCGAAGATGCGATAGGAACGGCTCATGGCGCCCCGCTCCAGCCCGGCGAGCGCGATGATGGGCTTGATGGTGGAGCCGGGTGGGTACTGGCCGAACAGGTTGCGATCGAACAACGGCCGATCCAGATCGTTGAGCAGGGCCTGGTATGCGCCCTGACTGATACCGGTGACAAAGGGGTTGGGGTCGAAGCCGGGCCGACTGACCATGGCGAGCACGCCGCCGGTTTCCACATCGATGGCGACCAGGCCGGCGCGCCAGCCTTCGAGGGCCTCCCAGGCCGCCTCCTGCAGGCGGCGATCGATGTGCAGGTGAATGTTCTGACCCGGGGACGGGTCGGTGCGCTCGAGCACCCGCATCACACGCCCCCGGGAATTGGTTTCCACCGCCTCGTAGCCCACCTCACCGAGCAGCACATCCTCGTAGGAGCGCTCGACGCCGGTCTTGCCGATCACGTGGGTGCCGCTGTAGGCGCGCGTATCGATCTGGGTGAGTTCGCGGTCGTTGATGCGTCCCACATAGCCGATCACGTGGGAAAACAGCTCGCCGTGAGGATAGTGCCGCACCGGCTCGGCCACCACCTGCACCCCGGGCAGGTGGTACTCGTTGATGGCGATGGCCGCGTGTTCTTCCTCGGTGAGATTGAACTTGAGCGGCACCGGCTCGAAGGGTCGCTGCCGGCGCTCCAGCTGGCGATAGAAGCGCTCCACATCGGTGTCACTGAGATCGACGATATTGCGCAGGTAGGTGAGGGTCTTTTCGAGGTCACGGGTCTGTTCGCGCACCACCATGAGATTGAAGCTGGAGCGATTGAAGGCCAGCAATTCGCCGTTGCGATCGAAGATGAGCCCGCGGGTGGGCGGCACCGGCAGCACCTGAATGCGGTTGCGGTCGGACTGGGTCACGAAGTCGTGATGCCGCTCCACCTGGAGATAATGGTAGCGCCAGACGAGCCCGCCGGTCAGCAACAGGACGACCAGCGCGGCTGCAAATATGCGCCACAGAAACAGGCGAACATCCTGTCCCGGGTCCTTGAAGGCGTTGTCGTCGAGCATGAAGGATCAAAGTTGCTGCGGAAGCCGGCCAGTCTAACCCAGCCGGCGGCGGCTTGCCCGCCTTTACTTGAGCGGCTTTACATGAGCACCTTGACTTGAGCGCTTACTGGGCCGCTTTCAATGGATAGCGGGTCAGCGGTGGTACGGGTGACCGGCGTTGATGCTCCAGGCCCGGTACAACTGCTCCATCACCATGATGCGCACCAACGGGTGTGGCAGGGTCAGCGGCGACAGCGACCAGTGGACTTCGGCACGGGAACGGCACTCCGGCGACAGTCCATCCGGCCCCCCGATCAGCAGGCTCCAGGGGTCGCCGGACAGTTGCCACTCGGACAGCCGGTCGGAAAGTTGCTCGGTACTCCAGGGTCGGCCCTTCACCTCGAGGGCAATGACCCGGTCGTTGCCCACGGCGCGCAGCAGGGCATCGGACTCCTTGCGGATGGCCCGCGCCACGTCCAGGCCCTTGCCCCGGGGGCCGGGCGGAATCTCCTGCATCTCGACCCGGATCTCCGGCGGCATGCGCTTGTGGTACTCGGCAAAACCGGCCTCGACCCACGCGGGCATGCGGGTGCCGACGGCCAGAATACGCAGCCGCAAGACGTTACTCCTGAGGGGCCTCGAGGTCGCCCGGGCGCACCGACCAGAGCTTTTCCAGATCGTAGAACGCGCGGGTTTCCGGCAGCATGACGTGCACCACCGCGTCGCCGAAGTCCACCAGCACCCACTCGCCACTCTCGAGCCCCTCGACGCCCAGCGGCCGGTAGCCGTGCTCCTTGCACTCCTCGATCACACTCTCCGCCAGCGCCTTGACCTGGCGACCGGACGAGCCGCTGGCCACCACCAGGTAATCGGTGACATCGGTCAGCTCGGTCACCTCCAGAACGGTGACATCCTTGCCCTTCACATCCTCCAGGGCGGCTACTATGGTTTCAATCAGGGCTGCGCTCATGCGGTTCTCTTGTCGTGAAAATGGGTGCTCCGGCCACTCAAACGTAGAGCCGGTGCTCTTTAATGTAGTCCAGCACGCAATCGGGCGTCAGGTAGCGTACCGAACGGCCGGTTGCGAGGCGGGCACGCAGTTCGGTGGCCGCCACGGGCAACAGGGTCAGCTCGGCCACCAGCACACCACCATGGGGACGCTGACGCAGTGCGGACGCATCGGGCACCTGTCGGGCCGCCAGCCACTCGGCCACCTCGCCGTCCGCCGGTTGCTGCCAGCCCGGCCGGGCCGCCACCACCAGATTGGCCCAGTCGGTCAGCTCCCGCCAGCGGTGCCAGCCGGCCAGGCCCACCAGCGAATCCATGCCGACACAAAAGCTCAGGTGCGCCTCCGGGCCGACCTCCTCCCGAATCTCGTGCAGGGTCTCTGACGTCCAGGACGGACCCGAGCGCCGCAGCTCGCGATCATCGAGCACCAGACGCGGCTCATCGGCCACCGCCAGCGCGGTCATGGCCGCGCGGTGACGGGCACTGACATGGGGCTCCTCGCGATGGGGCGGCAGCGCGCACGGCAGCAGCCGCATCTCGTCCAGCGCCAACAGCTCGCGGATCTCCAGCGCGGTGCGCAGGTGTCCGATGTGTACCGGGTTGAAGGTGCCACCAAACAGGCCAATGGCCGGCGAGCCAGGCATTCGCCCTCAGCTCCTCACCTGGCCGTCGCCGTAGACCACGTACTTCTGCGATGTCAGACCTTCAAGACCCACCGGGCCACGGGCGTGAATCTTGTCGGTGGAGATACCGATCTCCGCACCCAGTCCGTATTCGAACCCGTCGGCAAAGCGCGTGGAGGCGTTGACCATCACCGAGCTGGAGTCCACCTCGGTGACAAAGCGCCGTGACCGGGAGTAATCCTCGGTGACGATGGCATCGGTGTGCTGTGAGCTGTACACATTGATGTGCTCGATGGCAGCATCGAGCCCGTCAACCACGCGGATCGCCAGAATCGGCGCCAGGTACTCGGCGTGCCAGTCGGCCTCGCTGGCCGGGTTGGCGCCAATCAGCTCACGGGTGCGCTCGCAGCCGCGCAGCTCCACCCCCTTCTCGCCGTAGGCGTCGGCCAGACGCGGCAGGATCGAACTCGCCACCCCCTCGGCCACCAGCAGGGTCTCCATGGCGTTGCATACGCCATAGCGGTGGGTCTTGGCGTTGACAGCGATGGCGAAGGCCTTGTCGAGGTCCGCCTTGTCGTCGATGTACACGTGGCAAACGCCATCGAGGTGCTTGATGACCGGCACGCGTGCCTCGTTGCTGATGCGCTCGATCAGGCCCTTGCCGCCGCGCGGGACGATCACGTCGACAAACTCGGGCATGGCCACCAGACGACCGACCGCGGCGCGATCGGTGGTGGCCACCACCTGCACCGCCTCGGCGGGCAGGCCGGCGGCCACCAGCCCTTCGGACACACAGGTGGCAATGGCGCGGTTGGAGGCGATCGATTCGCTGCCACCGCGCAGGATGGCGGCGTTGCCGGACTTGAGGCACAGACTCGCCGCCTCGACGGTCACGTTGGGGCGGGATTCGTAGATGATACCCACCACGCCCAGCGGCACCCGCATACGGCCCACCTGGATGCCGCTTGGCCGGTAGCGCAGGTCGGTCACTTCGCCGACCGGGTCGGCGAGTGCCGCCACCTGACGCAGGCCCTCGAGCATGGCGTCGATTCGCGCCGGGGTCAGTTCGAGACGGTCCAGCAGAGCGGCGTCAAGGCCGTTGGCGCGACCGCGCTCGAGATCCTCGGCGTTGGCAGCGGCAATGGCCTCGCGCTGGCTGTCGATGCGCTCGGCGATGGCCAGCAGGGCCGCATTCTTGCGCGCCGTGCCGGTGCGCGCTATGACGCGCGAGGCGGCGCGGGCGGCACGACCGAGCTGGTCCATGTAGGCGTTGATGTCGGTGATGTCAGTCATTGGGCGCTATGCAATCGGTACTTTGGTGAAACCGCCATTATAACGTGATTGCCTTATCAATACCGGGCCACTAGCGCTCGCTGATGTCGGCCACGGCCTGCTCCAGCATTTCCAGGCGCACCCAGGGGTCGTGCTCCTGCAACAGCGCCTGATGAAAGCGCCGGGATACCGGCAGCAGCTGGGCGAGCCGCCAGCCGAGGGTCACCATATCGTCCTCGCCGTCTCGCAGGCGCAGCACCGAGGCGGCGGGATGACTGGTGAGATCCTCCAGCAGTTTCTCGAGCAAGGCAAAACGTTCCGGTATGGATGGTCGGTGGTCATCGGCGGGAAACACCCGTACGCTGGCCATCATCAACCCGTCGGGCTCGACCCGGGTCTCCGTCACCTGCAGCACCCGCTCGCCACGAATGTCGATGCCCAGCAGGCCGTCGTCACGCTGGCTCCAGTCGGCGATCCGCACCACGGTGCCCCAGGTGTGGATCGAGGGCGCGCCGCCCACCTCACGCCCGGAGCGGATCGAGACCACCCCGAAGGGACGTGACTCGCGCAGGCTGTCGCGCACCAGCCGCAGGTAGCGCTGCTCGAAGATGCGCAGCGGCATGGTGACCGTCGGCAGCACCGGCAGACCGAGCGGAAACAGCGGCATCTCCTCCAGGCTGGCGTCGACCACCGCACACTCCCGCGTCAGGCGGCCCTGTCGGCAGGCTCGACCCTGCCGAAGGGCTTGACCACCAGAATCAGCTTCGGCAGCAGCACCAGCGCCCCCAGCAGCGCAGCCAGCATGGCGGCGCCGGTCAGCAACCCGAAGTACAGCGTCGGAATGAAGTTGGACATGGTGAGGATCGAGAAACCGAAGATGATGATCACCGAAGTGTAGTACATGGCCCGGCCGATGGAGCCGTGCGCCCGATGCATGGCCGCCACGTAGTCGCCGTCCTTGTACAGCTCGCGCCGGAAGCGGTGAATATAGTGGATGGTGTCATCCACCCCGATACCCACGGTGATGGCCGCAATGGTGATGGTCATCATGTCGAGGGGAATCCCGGCCAGCCCCATGCCGCCCAGCACGGCGCCCGCCGCCAGCATGTTGGGCAGGATCGCCACCAGCGACACCACCAGCGAGCGGAACAGCACCATGAACATGATGGCGATGGCCAGGAACACCGCGCCCAGCGTCAGGATCTGGGAGGTGAACAGGCTCTGCAGCATGTTGTTGTACAGAACCATCAGACCGGTCAATCGCACCTGATCCGGCGCGAAGCCCGCCTCGTTGATGGCGTAGTCACGCACCCGCTCCAGCAGCTCGGCGCGGTGCAACCCCGGCGCCGTTTCCATCACCCGGATCTGGATGCGGGCCTCGTTGAGCTCATCGTTGATGTAGGGCGCCAGCAGGTACTCGGCGTTGGCATCGGACAGCCCCTGGCGCATGAAGGCCAGTTCGAAGTCGTTGAGGCGGCGCCCCATCAGGTCGTTGGCCACGTGGAACGCGGTGACCACCGAGGTCACCTTGCCCATTTCCGGCTGTTCTTCGAGCCAGTTGTGGAGCTGCTCGAGCTGGTCCAGCCCGGCGCGGGTGAACCAGTAGCTGTTGGGCTCGTGGGTATCCACGCCATCCACGGCGAAGGGGTCATCATCGAAACCATAGGGATCATCGAACCCGAAAGGGTCATCGCCACGCTCGAAGCCGTAGCTTTCGGCCAGCTCTGGATGGGCCGCGAACTCCTCGTCCGTGTACTGATGTACCTGCGCCCCCTCTGGGGCCTGCACCACGATGTCCAGCGGCAGGGTGCCGCCCAGGCGCGTGTCGATGGCGTACAGCCCCTGATGGATCTCCGTGTCCTCATGGAAATAGTCGATGAACCGGTTTTCCACCTCGAGGCGGCTGATGCCCACGGCAGCGGCAATGGCGATCAATACCGCACCCACAAGCACCGAACCGCCGAAGCGCTCGGCCACATGGGAGAACCAGTGGGTGATGGCAATGGTGCCGCGCTGACGCCCCCTCTCGGGCTGCCGGCCGAGAATCATCAGCCCGGTGGGCAGGATCAGGAACACGAGGAAGAAGGACAGGGTCAACCCCATGGTCATCATCCAGCCGAAATCGATCACCGGCCGAATGTCGCTGACCACCAGTGACACAAAGGCGACAATGGTGGTCAACACCGTGAACAGGCACGGTTTGGCCATGAAGGCCACCGTCTCGCGCACCAGCTCCTTCTGGGACCAGCCCGGATTGGCCTCGTCGAGCTCGCGGTAGCGCACGATCAGGTGGATGGTGATGGCCAGGGTAATGATGAGCTGCAGGGCAACAAAGTTGGAGGAGATCACCGTCAGGCGCCAGTCCACCCAGCTCAGGAAACCGAGAATCATCACCACCGAGGTCACACAGGTCACCAGCGGCAGTATGACCCAGCGGAACTGCCGGAAGATGAAGGCGAGGATGAAGATGATGAACACCACCACGCCGACCCCGAAGGTCTGAAGATCACCCCGGATGAATTCGATCATGTCGGCAGTGATCATGCTCGGTCCGCCCAGGAACAGCTCCGCGCGGTCGCGGTACGGCGCCAGCACCTCGCGGATGTCCTCCACCCGCTGGTGATCGCGCTGGGTCTGCTCGGTGCGCAGCTGGGTGAACTCCCGGCTGACGCGCTCGAGCTCAAGTTCTTCCTCGTCCGTGAGCCCTTCCTGGGAGCGCTTGAGGCGCAGGGCATCGCGGTGGCGCACCAGGTTGATGTAGGTGTCATCGACCTCGAGGTTGAGCAGCATGGCGGTGGTCTGGCCATCCGGGCTCAGCACCATGTCCCGGTAGATGGGGCTGTTCCAGAACTCCTCCCGCGCCATATCGCGGTCCACATCGTCATCCATCAAGGTGCGCCATTCGTCACCGAGCTGTCCGATGCCGATCTTCGGACTGTAGAGCAGGGGTA
>JBJHAZ010000068.1:0-8877 GCA_050485225.1 Gammaproteobacteria bacterium | reverse complement strand
TTCTCCACCGCCTGCTGCCACTGCTGCAGCGCCTCCGGCTTGCCCTCAGACCCGGAGCCACCCCGCCCCTTCAGGGAGCGCCAGCGCTGACGCAAGCGGTGCCGGTCGCGGCTGGCACAGAGCGCCAGCTGCGCGTCGAGATCGTCGCTGTCACTCATTCGGACGCTTGCGGCTCGTCCTGCAGCTCTTCCCGCAGGGGTTTGCGCAACACCTTGCCCACATTGGACTTGGGCAGCTCATCCCGAAAGACGATCCGGTGGGGCACCTTGTAGCGGGTCAACTCCTCGCGACAGTGCTTGACGAGATCCTTCTCGGAGGGCCGGGGATTGTCGGCCACCACCACCGCGACCACTTCCTCGTTACCGGACTCGTTCTTCACACCCACCACCGCGGCTTCGAGAATTTTCGGGTGTTGCAACAGGACGTCTTCCACTTCCGCCGGGTAGACGTTGAAGCCCGACACGATGATCAGGTCCTTCTTGCGGTCGTGAATCCGCAGCATCCCCTGCTCGTCGATGGAGGCGATATCGCCGGTGGCCAGCCAATCGTCGTGCATGGTGTCGGCGGTTTCCTCGGGTTGCTGCCAGTAGCCGGCCATCACATGGGGTCCGCGCACCCACAGTTCACCGTGCTCGCCCGCCGGTAGCGCGCGCTGGTCATCGGGGTGCACGATGCGCAGCTCCTGGCCCGGCAGCGGCAGCATGCCGTCGGCATCCGGGTGGGGCTTGAAGTGATTGAGGGCCAGGGCGACCACCGGCGAGGTCTCGGTCAGGCCGTAGCCCTCGCAGATATCCACCCCCGTGACTTCGCGCCACCGGCGCGCCACTTCCGGCGACAGGGGCATGCCGCCGGACAACACCACCTTCAGGGAGCTGTGATCGCAGTCGGCAAAGGCGGGGTTGCGCGCCAGCGCCTGGAACAGGGTGTTGAGACCGGGGAACATGGTGAATCGGTGCGTGCGGAACAGCTTGGGATACTCGGCGATCTTGCGCGGATTGGCCACCAGCACGCTGTGACCGCCCACGCCCATGCCCACCATGAAATTCAGGCAGAACGCGTAGATGTGGTACAGCGGCAGTACCGAAAGGAACACCTCGTGCCCTTCGTCCACCTCCAGGGTGTTGAACACCGGCATGATCTGGCGCAGGTTGGCGATCAGGTTGCCGTGGGTAATTTCCGCGCCCTTGGCGCGACCGGTGGTGCCACCGGTGTACTGCAGCACCGCCAGGTCATCGCGATCCCTGGGCACCGGTTCGTAGGGGGCCAACCCTTCCTTCGCAAAAATCTCCCGCCAGCCGATGGCACCGGGAATGGCCGGTGTGCTGCCGATGGTGAAGCGTGCGCCCAGGGACAGCACCGAGCGGTTCAAAAAGCCGTGAAAATCGGCGACCCCGGTGACGATCACGCAGCGGATATCGGTGTCCGGCAACACCTCGGCCGCGTGGCCGGCCATGGGGCCGAACACCAGCAGGCCGCGCGCACCGGAGTCCTTGAGCTGGTGTTCCAGCTCGTGACGGGTATACATGGGATTGACGTTGGTGAGCACCAGGCCGGCACGCAGCGCGCCGATGGCCGCGACCGGATATTGCACCAGGTTGGGCATCTGGATGGCCAGCCGGTCGCCCGGCTCGAGGCCGCTGTGCTGTTGCAACCAGGCGGCAAAATGGGCCGAGAGTCGATCCAGCTCGGCGTAGCTCAGGGTATGTCCGAACCCGGTAAACGCCGGCCGGTCGGCCCAGCGCTCCAGCAGGTCCCCGAAGTGAACCGCCAGATCGGCCGGTTCGGGCAGGCGCACGTCGGTGTCGATGTCGAACCGTTGCCAGGCCTGTTCAATGGCTTCCTTTACGTCCACGTCTTGGTCCACTTTATGATCCACGTCCTGCTCTCCTGGTTATTATGGACTCGCTGGCCTGGTTATTATGGACCCGCTGGGTCCCCGCTGCGCTCTATATCCTGGGCCACGGGACTCAACGGGAAAGGACGCTCATGCCCTCTTCCAGGCCCGCCAGGGTCAGCGGGAACATTCGGTCTTCCATGAGCCGCCTGACCAGTCCGATGGAGTGGGTATAGCCCCACTGATCCTCGGGCACCGGGTTGAGCCAGATGGTCTTCGGAAAGTGTTCCATCAACCGCTGGATCCACACGCCGCCGGCTTCCTCGTTGAAATGCTCGACACTGCCACCGGGATGGGTGATCTCGTAGGAGGCCATCGAGGCATCACCGATGATGATCACGCGGTAGTCCCTGGGGTAGGTGCGAAAGATCTCGTTGGTGGCGATGCGATCGGCGTGACGACGGAAGTTGTCGCGCCACACCGATTCATACAGGCAGTTGTGAAAATAGTAGTACTCCATGTGCTTGAACTCACTGCGCGCCGCGGAGAACAGCTCCTCGCACAGTTGCACATGGGGGTTCATGGAGCCGCCCACGTCGAAGAACAGCAACACCTTGATGGCGTTGTGGCGCTCGGGAACCATCTTGATATCGAGCAGACCGGCGTTGCGGGCCGTGGAGCGGATGGTGTCGTCCATGTCGAGCTGGTCGGCCGCCCCGGTGCGGGCGAACTTGCGCAGGCGGCGCAGCGCCACCTTCACGTTGCGGATGCCCAGCTGGATGCTGTCGTCCAGATTGCGGTACTGCCGCTGCTCCCACACCTTCACCGCCCGCTTGTGGCGGCTTTGGCCACCGACGCGAATGCCCTCCGGGTGGTAGCCGTCGTTACCGAAGGGCGAGGTGCCGCCGGTGCCGACCCACTTGTTGCCGCCCTGGTGGCGTTTCTTCTGCTCCTCGAGGCGTTTCTTGAATTGCTCGATCAGCTTGTCCAGACCGCCGAGCTTCTCGATCTTCGCCTTCTCCTCCTCAGTGAGGTGCTTGGCCAGCTCGCTGCGCAACCACTCGTCGGGAATCAGTGCCTCGAACAGGTCACCGAGGTTTTCCAGATCGCCGAAGAAGGCGCCGAACGCCCGGTCGAAACGGTCGTAGTACTTCTCGTCCTTGACCAGGCAGGTGCGCGACAGCAGATAGAATTCGTCGATATCGGCAAAGGCGAAATTGTGCTCCAGCGCCTCCAGCAACGTCAGGAACTCGTTGAGGGAGACCGGCAGCTTCGCTTCGCGCAGCGTGTAGAAAAATCGGATCAGCATCAGCGGGCTTCGCGGCGCATCATGAAGGCGAGTTTTTCCAGCAGATGGACGTCCTGCTCGTTCTTCAGCAGCGCGCCGTACAGGGGCGGGATCGCCTTGGTGGCGTCCTTGTCCTTGAGAATGTCCTCGGGCACGTCATCGGACAGCAGCAGCTTGAGCCAGTCCACCAGCTCGGAGGTGGACGGTTTCTTCTTGAGACCCGGCACGGCGCGCACCTCGAAAAACACATCGAGGGCCCGCTCCAGCAGGTCCTTCTTGATGGACGGGAAATGGACATCGACGATGCGCGCCATGGTGTCCCGATCCGGAAAATGGATGAAGTGGAAGAAACAGCGGCGCAGGAACGGGTCCGGCAGCTCTTTCTCGTTGTTGCTGGTGATCACCACAATGGGGCGGTGTTTGGCACGGATGGTCTCGCCCGTCTCGTAGACGAAGAACTCCATGCGATCGAGTTCCAGCAGCAGGTCGTTGGGGAACTCGATATCGGCCTTGTCGATCTCGTCGATCAGCAGCACCACCTGCTCGTCCGCATCGAAGGCCTCCCACAACTTGCCCTTCTTGATGTAGTTGCGGATGTCGTGAACCTTGTCGTTGCCGAGCTGGGAATCGCGCAGACGCGACACCGCGTCGTACTCGTACAGGCCCTGCTGCGCCTTGGTAGTGGACTTGATGTGCCAGGGAATCAGGCGCTTGCCGAGCGCCTGCGCCACTTCCTCCGCCAGCAGCGTCTTGCCGGTGCCCGGCTCACCCTTGATCAGCAGCGGGCGTTGCAGGGTGACGGCGGCGTTGACGGCGGTTTGCAGGTCTTCGGTGGCGACATAGCGCTCGGTACCGGTAAATTTCATGGACAGGACTCGACGGTTACAGTTGCTTTCGGTCAATTCTACCTGCAACGGGTGCGGCCGCAAAACCAAGCCCCTTCAGCGCCTGGCCAACATCAGAACCGGAATCGGACGATTTCGGGCATCCGAAGCCTTGACGATTAAATGATAATGATTATTATTTAAATCGAAAGCCAAGGGAGGCCACCATGCTCGACCATTACCTTTGCCCGTCCCACCGGGACTGGCTGATCCACCACCCCGACGCCGCCATCCAGTGCTGGTACCAAAGTGTCGACGCGGGTTTGCTGTACAGCAGCCGAGGAGCCATGGCCCAGGCCCGCAGCGCTCTGGGCGGCAGCCTCGAGATTGCCGAGATCCTGCTGCGCCACTGCCCGTGCTCCCACTCCGACAGCGTGGCGCGCTACACCCTGTCGATCCTGCTGTTCGCGAGCATCTGCCGCGATTCCGGCTACCGCAGCATACTGGGGGAAATCGCCAACCGCGGCATCCAGATACTGCGCGGCAGCTGGAAGCGGCCAGTGATTCCCCGCTATCTGTTCCACGCCAACTGGCAACTCCGGCAAATCGCCGAAGACCCGACATCGATCGAACGCCTGCTCGACGGTCGCTCATTCGGCGCGCTTCAACAGGCCGGCACCTGAGCCATGGTCGACAAGCGGATGGAGCCTGCACGGTAGTTTTTCAGAGCGGCCATAGTATCCTTGGGCGAGAATCACGACCGCACGGTTTGAGGAGACCAGGGAAATGACCGAGAACCCGCAGGGCAGCAATCGCAGCTGGCACACGCTGAACAATGAAGCGGCACTGCAGGAGCTGGAGGCGTCGCCCCAGGGCCTCGACAGCGAAGCCGCCCGGGAGCGCCTGCAGCGCTACGGCGGCAATGTGCTCGAGAGTGAACAGCTGCGCCCGGCCTGGCGGCGCTTTCTCGACCAGTTCAACAACCTGCTGATGCTGATCCTGCTGGTCGCGGCCGTGGCCAGCTTTCTGCTCGGGCACGCCATCGACGCCTTCGCCATCGCCGGTGTCGTCATCATCATCGCGTTGATCGGCTTTATCCAGGAAGGCAAGGCCGAGGAGGCCCTCGCCGCCATTCGCGGCATGCTGTCGCCCAAGGCCAGCGTGCTGCGTGACGGCCGCCGAACGGTCATCCCCGCCGAGGAGCTGGTGCCCGGTGACGTGGTATTGCTGGAAAGTGGCGATCGCGTGCCGGCCGACCTGCGGTTGCTGGAGGCGCGCCGCTTTCTCACCCAGGAGGCGGCATTGACCGGCGAATCGCTGCCGGTGGAGAAAGGCACCGGCACCTGCGATGCGGATACCGACCTGGCCGAACGGAGCAACATGGCCTTTGCCGGCACCTTTGTGGTACAGGGCAATGCCGCCGGACTGGTGGTGGAAACCGGCAGCCGCACCCAGATCGGGCTGATCTCCGAGATGCTGCGCGGCGTGGAGACCCTGAAAACCCCGTTGCTGCGCCAGATCGATCACGCCGGCCGGGTGCTGGCGGTGTTCATTCTCGGCGCCGCTGTGCTGACGGGCCTGTTCGGCGTGCTGGTCCACGACCAGCCGCTCGGCGAGATGTTCATGGCCAGTGTCGGGCTGGCGGTGGCCGCAATCCCCGAGGGCCTGCCGGCCATCGTCACCATTACCCTGGCACTCGGCGTCCAGTCGATGGCGCGCCACAACGCCATCATCCGGCGCCTGCCGGCGGTGGAGACCCTCGGCTCCATATCGACCATTTTTTCCGACAAGACCGGTACCCTCACCCGCAACGAGATGACGGCCCAGGCCATCGTGATGGCCGACCAGCGCTACGCCATCGACGGTGTCGGCTTCGCGCCCGAGGGCACCGTGCGACGTGTGGACGGCGATGGCCGTGACGAGCCGGTGGAGGACGCCGGCAAGCACCCACTGCTGCACGACTTTCTGCTGGCAGGGGTACTGTGCAGCGACGCCGAGCTCGCCACGGACAAGGACCGCTGGGTCGTCCACGGCGACCCCACCGAGGGCGCATTGGTGGCCGCCGCCGCAAAACTGGGGCTGGACGCCCGCGACCTGCGTCATAAAAATGCCCGGCTCGACGCCATCCCCTTCGAGTCGGAACGCCGCTACATGGCCACCCTGCACGACATGGAGGACGGACGGCGACACCTGCTGGTGAAGGGCGCGCCGGACAAGCTGATCGAACTCTGCCACAAGGTACGCACCACCGAGGGCACCGGCGCACTCGACGCCGCAGCCTGGCAGCAACGGATCGAGGAGCTGTCCGCCCAGGGGCTGCGGGTGCTGGCACTGGCGGAGAAGGACGGCCAGTCCATCGGCGAGTTGGCCGACGAACACGCCGAGAACGAACTGGTACTCATCGGTCTGGTAGGGCTGCTCGACCCGCCTCGACAGGAGGCCATCGAGGCGGTGCGCGAATGCCAGTCCGCCGGTATCCGCCCGGTGATGATCACGGGGGATCACGCCGTCACCGCACAGGCCATCGCGCGCCAACTCGGCTTCGGCCAGACCGACCGCGCCGTCACCGGCCACGAACTGGAGCACATGAGCGACGACGAACTGCGCCGGATCGTCCTCGAGGTGGACGTGTTTGCACGCGCCGCGCCGGAGCACAAGCTGCGCCTGGTGGAGGCGCTGCAATCCCACGACAAGGTCTGCGCCATGACCGGCGACGGTGTCAACGACGGCCCGGCCCTGAAGCGTGCCGATGTGGGCGTCGCCATGGGCATCCAGGGTACCGAGGCCGCCAAGGACGCCGCCGAGATGGTGCTGGCCGACGACAACTTCGCCACCATCGTCAACGCGGTGCGTGAAGGGCGCAAGGTCTACGACAACATCCGCAAGACCATCACCTTCATCCTGCCCACCAACGGCGCCCAGGGGCTGGCCATCATGGCGGCGGTGCTGCTCGGCCTCACCCTGCCGGTGACCCCGCTGCAGGCCCTGTGGGTCAACATGGTGGTGGCGGTCACCCTGGGGCTGGCGCTGGCGTTCGAGGCCGGCGAGCCGGACCTGATGTCACGCCAGCCCCGCGATCCGGCCGAGTCCCTGCTCGACATGTTCCTGCTGTGGCGGGTGATCTTCGTGTCGCTGCTGTTGCTCGCCGCGGTGTTCGGCGTCTTTACCTGGATGCTGGAAGACGACCGGATCGAACTGGCGCGCAGCGGCGCCGTGAACATGCTGGTGATGGGGTGCGCGGCCTACCTGATCAACAGCCGCTACCTGGTCCGCAGCGCCTGGTCGTTCAGCGCCATCTTCGGCAGCCGCCCGGTGTGGATCTCCATCGGCGTTATCGTGGCGCTGCAGTTGCTGTGGACCTATGTGCCCTGGATGCAGATGGTGTTCGGCAGCGACAGCCTGGATGCGGAACACTGGCTGGTCATCCTCGGACTCAGCGTGGCGCTGTTCGTGATCGTGGAGGCCGAGAAAGCCCTGTGGCGGCGACGCGGCCAGTAGGTCATCCGTACCGTTCGGTGATACCGGGCACCCAGCCCGGTGGCGCGGATCACGGCGATGACGCGGCTTCCTCCGGCTCGGCAAAGCGGCAACGAATCTCCAGGATGTCGTCGAGCCGGTCCATGAAGACGTCCACCAGCTGCGGATCAAAATGCCGGCCGCGCTGGTCGCGGATCAGCTCGATGGCGGCCTCGACGGCCCAGGCCGGCTTGTAGGGTCGCTTCGAGGTCAGCGCGTCAAACACATCCGCCAGTGCGGCGATGCGCCCGCTCTCGGGGATGTGGTCGCCCGCCAGCCCGCCGGGATAGCCCGTGCCGTCCCACTTCTCGTGATGAGTCAGCGCGATTTCCCGCGCCATGCCCATCAGATCCGAATCGTCCCCCTCCAGCAATCGTGCACCGATGGCCGCATGGGTTTTCATGACTTCCCATTCGTGGGCGTCAAAGCGCCCCGGCTTGAGCAGGATGGCATCGGGAATACCGATCTTGCCGATGTCGTGCATGGGGCTGGCGTGCAGGATCAGCTCGCACCGGGGTGCCTCCCAGCCGATCGTGCCCGCCAGCAGCGCGCAGGTGTGGCTCATGCGCAGGATGTGGTTGCCGGTCTCCTCGTCGCGGTATTCGGCGGCCTTGCCGAGGCGCTGTACCACCTGCATGCGGCTGCGGCTCAGCTCCTCGGTACGGAGACGCACCATCTGCTCCAGCACCTGATTCTGCTCATGGAGCAGCCGGTGGGAGAGGTGCGCGTCCAGCAGGTTGCGCACCCGCATCACCAGCTCGTTGCGGTCGAAGGGCTTGCTGATGAAATCCCGCGCACCGGCCGCCAGCGCTCGCAGCAGGTGGTCGCGACCGTGCTGGGCGGTGAGCACCACGATGGGCGGTAACAGCGGATCCCCCAGAGCCTGCAACTGCTCCATCACCTGGTACCCATTCAGCTCCGGCATGTTGATGTCGAGCAGGATCAGATCGGGCCTGGCCGCGCGGTAGCGGTCCAGCACCTCGCGAGCATCGCCCACCAGCTCGAGGGTCTGATAGCCCTGCGAGCGCAGCATCCGATCCAGCAGCTTGAGGTTGGACGGCTCGTCGTCGACGATGAGAATTCGCTCGCCGGCACGCACAAAACCATTCATCGTTCGGCAACTCCCTGGCAGGAAAGATGAACATCCACGGCCCGCAGGAACCCGGCGATATCGAGGGGCTTGGTGAGGTAATCAACAAAGCCTGCCCTGCGGCCGCGCTCCACATCCCGGGGCATGGCGTTGGCGGTCACGGCGATCACCGGGATGGGCGCCAGCAAGGGGTCGGTGCGAAAGCGGGTCATCAGTTCATAGCCGCTCTGGCCCGGCAGGTTGATATCCATCAGGACGAGATCCGGCAGGTGCTGACGGGCCAGCTGGTAGCCCTCGTCCGGGTGGTGGGCGGTGACCAGTGCAA
>JBJHAZ010000067.1:0-8929 GCA_050485225.1 Gammaproteobacteria bacterium | reverse complement strand
GGTGTGCTCAGGTCGTAGTTGATGTGCTTGAGCTTGACGGCCGGATTGACATAGCCCCACATCCAGTTTTTGCGCCACTCGGCGCCGTAGTCGATGCGGGCGCGCTGCCCGGTGACCCGGCCGGGGTCGTCGTTCTCGAACTGGGTAATCTGGTGATTGAGTGTGGTGGCGATCGGCCCCAGTCGGTAGCGGCCATTGGCGGTCACCCGGGGCATCAGCTGGTACTGCTCGCCGGCGTTATCGATGATGGTTTGATATTGTCGAGCCTCGACGTCGAGATTCCAGTGATTGAGGCGGTAGCCGGCACCCACCTGCTGCAGCAGGTGGGTCTGACTGGATACTTCGAGGGTGGCGGCATCGAGGTCGCGGAAGAAGTCGTTGTCGCTGACCCGGGTGTAGTTGGCGCGGGTCGACCAGCGCTCGCCGAAACCGCCGCGGTGGTTGAGGCGCACCACACTGCGGTCCTGATCCTCGTAGCGGGCGATTCCGGTGGCCGGGTCAATGTCCTCATCGCGGGCGCCGCCGGCGTCGTCGCGCAGGTAACCGCCGCTGAACTCGGTGCTGGAGCGGCGTGACAGGTGGCGAGCTTCCAGCTCCAGCATGGTACCGCGCTCGCTCAGATAGCGCGGTGTAATGGTGGCGTCGTAGTTGGGTGCGAGGTTCAGGTAGATCGGCACCGCGATATCGATGCCGTTGGTTTCGCTCACCTGCCAGGAGGGGAACAGAATGCCGGTGGTGCGGCTGTCGTCCAGGGGGAAACGCACCCACGGCAGGTAGACAACCGGCACGTCCTTGACTTCCAGCCGGACGTGCCGGCCGGTTCCCCAGCCCGCCTCGGTATCCAGGTCGAGTTCGGCCGACTTGAGTCGCCAGGCATTGTTGCCGGGTTCGCAGGTGGTGTAGGTGGCGTCGTCCACGTAGATCATGCCGTCGTCGTCGCGCTGAACCCGCGAGGCGGTGCCGCGGACGCCCGAGTTGTGCATGACGAAGGTGGCATTGTTGGTGGTCACCCGGTTGCGATCCATGTCCGCGTGGGCGCGCTCGCTCAGCATGAGCATTCCGGGCTCGCGATAGATGACGTTGCTGGTCAGCTCGATCTGCCGCGCATCCCGGTCCACGTGGGCGTCGTCACTGCGAATCTGGCGGCGCCCCTGGGTAATGTGCACATTGCCCTGCAGGGTGGCGGTGTTGTCCGGCAGAATCTGGCTGGTGGTGGCGCCGACCTCCAGGGTTGCCTCCTCGGGCGGCACGTCGCTCTCGGGATAGGTGCGCGGTGGCTCCACGTAGGCACCGCAGCAACCGGATCGCATCAGGGGGCGCTGCGCCGGCGTCAGCCGGTCCCGCTCGACCCAGTCGAGGTTGAGCGGTGTGGTGACGTTGGGAATGTCGTCCTCGGGTTCTTCGGGGCGGGTCGCCCGATCCGGCCGCTGATAGGGTGCTCCCGTTACGGTGGTTTCGTCACAGATCCAGTGACTGCCGTCGCTCGAGGGGTGGCAGTCCCACTGCTGGCGCGTGGCGGCCTCGGCGGTCAGCGTGGTGCCGAGCAGCATGGCCAGCGCCGACAGGAGCGTGGCTGGCACGGGCGTGCGCCGGTTGCGGCAGGCCAGATAAAGGGGCTTCAATGATGAGGGCGTGGCGCTTGGCATTGTGATGGTTGCTTCCGAGTAACAGACACCGGCTCCAGCGGCTATTGTCCGGTCGTTCAGGCATTTTTAAGGAGCGCGTTATTCTAGCGCAACTCATGCCCGCCCGGGTGCCTGTGGCGGGTTTTCGTTAGAATGGCGACTGTTCTGTCAGTGGGGTGTCTGCGAATGAGTGACCGGGAAAGCAAGCTGTTGGCATGGGCGGTGGAGAATCTGCCCGCAGGCACCCGTCTGCCAGCTCGGCCCGCCCTGACCGCCACGGCGGGTGACGCCGGCTTTCGCCGTTACTGGCGAATCGACAGCACGCCTTCCTGGCTGGTGGTGTACGCCCCTCCGGAACACGAGGACAGTCTCGCCTTTGTGCGCAAGGCGCATCGATTGCGCGCGGCAGGGGTGCGCGCACCGGCTATCGCGGCCGTGGACTTCGGGCAGGGATTTCTGCTGGTGGAGGATTTCGGCCATGTGCATGCGCTGGATCAACTCGATGCCAAGCGTTTCGAGTCCATTTACGATCTGGCGGACGGCGCCCTGCTGGCGCTGCAGTCCTGCCCCGCCGATGCGACTGTCTTTCCACCCTACGATGCCGACAAGCTGCGGGCGGAGATGCGCCTGTTCCCCGAGTGGTTTCTTGGCCAGTTGCTCGAGATGCCGCTGGACGCCGGCGCTGCCCGGCTGATCGGAGAGCTGGAGCAGGTCCTGCTCGAGAGCGCCCTGGTACAGCCGCAGGTTCCGGTTCATCGTGACTATCATGCCCGCAATCTGATGGTGATTCCCGGCGAGGACGGCATCCCGGCCGAGCTGGGGGTGATCGATTTCCAGGACGCGGTCATCGGGCCGGTGACCTACGATCTGGTATCCCTGTATCGCGACTGTTATATTCGCTGGCCCCGGGAACGGATTTCAGGGCGGGTGAGGCAGTACCTCGACCGGGCCGTGGCCGCGGGAATTCTTCCGCCCACCGAGCCGGCGACCTTTCAGCGCTGGTTCGATCTGATGGGCCTGCAGCGTCACATCAAGGTGCTCGGTATCTTCGCCCGTCTCTGGCTGCGCGACGGCAAACACCGTTATCTGGCCGACTTGCCGTTGGTGATGCGTTACGTCATTGAAGTGGCGCGCGCCCACCGTGTCAGCAGCGAGTTCGCTGCTTGGTTCGAGAGCGAGGTCGTTCCCCGGGCCGAACGATGTTCCTGGTACACACCCTGGCAATCCGCCGGGGATCAACCTGTTGAGGACCGTGTATGAGAGCCATGATACTGGCGGCCGGCTACGGCGAGCGCCTGCGCCCGCTGACCGATACCACCCCCAAGCCCCTGCTGCAGGTTCATGGCAAGCCGTTGATCCAGCATCACATCGAGCGGCTGGCGCGGGCGGGAATCCGTGAGTTGGTGATCAACACCTCCTGGCTGGGCGAGCAGATCGAAGCCTTCGTGGGTGATGGCTCCCGCTTCGGTGTCCAGGTGGCCTGGTCGAGGGAGGCGCAACCGCTGGAGACCGGCGGCGGTATCCGGCGCGCACTGCCCCTGCTGGGCAGCGAACCCTTTGTTGTGGTCAATGGCGATGTCTGGTCTACCTATACCTACGCGCGCCTTGCCGACTTCCACCTCGATGATGGCCTCGATGCCCATCTGGTACTGGTGGACAATCCCGACCATCACCCCAGGGGGGATTTCGAACTCGACGTCACCGCCCGCGTGCGCTACATCGGCTACGCTGAAGGGCGGGGGGAGCAGGCTGCGGCCCTGACCTTCAGTGGCATCAGCGTGATGAGACCCGAAATCTTTGCGCTGCACCCGGCGGCCAGCGAGGCCTTCCCCTTGCGCGACGTGTTGCGCAGCGGCATCGAGGCCGGCTGTGTCAGCGGCGAGCGTTTCACCGGCGCCTGGTGGGATGTAGGCACCGTTGAGCGCCTGAACGCCCTCAACGAACTGTTGCTGAGTGGTGTCGACGAGGGGGCCGTCAAGCCGAAACTGCGGGTTGGCTGAGCCCCGACCCCTGCGCTGCCCGGGATGAGTTGGTCCGATACAGGAGTTTGTGTGTGACCATCGACTGGCAAGATACCCTCGCCGCCGCCTGGAATGCCCGGCGCGCCACCCTGCGGCCAGTGCGTCGGCTCGATACCATTCGTCTCGATCAGCTGCTCGGTGTCGACCGTCAGAAACAGACGCTCTGCGCCAATACCGAGCGCTTCCTTGCGGGCCAGCGGGCCAACAACGCCCTGCTGTGGGGCAGTCGCGGTACCGGCAAGTCCTCTCTGATCAAGGCCCTGCTGAACGCCTATGCCGGTGACGGCCTGCGCGTAGTGGAGGTGGACAAGGCCGACCTGTGCGATCTCGCGGCCGTGGTCGAGCATCTGGAGGATCAGCCCTGGCGCTACATCGTGTTCTGCGACGACCTGTCCTTTGACGAGGGTGAGACCGCCTACAAGCATCTCAAGAGCGTTCTCGAGGGTTCCATCGAGCTGCCGCCCGAGAACGTGCTGGTCTACGCCACCTCCAATCGCCGCCATCTGGTCAGTGAACCGGCCGCGGACAATCAGGCGACCCGCATTGTCGATGGCGAGCTGCACCACGCCGATGTGGTGGAGGAGAAGCTGTCGCTGGCCGACCGCTTCGGCATCTGGCTGTCCTTCCACCCGTTGGGCTGGAGCGACTATTTCGCCATCATTGACAGCCTTTTCCCGGATTTTGGCGACGATCGCGGCGCCCTCCATGAGGAGGCGCGTCAGTTTGCCCTGGGGCGGGCCAATCACAGCGGTCGCACTGCGCGCCAGTTCCTGTTGACCCGCACTGTTGCCGGCGAGCCGGCGGAAGACGGGGGTCATGAAACCTGATATACGCCGGCTGGCGCTCTGGGGCGGCCCGCTCGTCGCGGCGGGGGTTTACGGCTGGATGCTGCAGGCGGGGTGGGATTCCCATGCCGCGGTCGCCGGCGCCATCACCCTCTGGTGTGCCCTGTGGTGGATCTTCGAACCGGTTCCGATTCCCGCCACCTCGCTGTTGCCGCTGGGGCTGTTTCCGCTACTGGGGGTGATGGACGGCAGTCAGGTCGCCGCCGCCTACGGCGACCCCCTCATCATGCTGATGCTCGGCGGGGCCATGCTCTCGAAAAGCATGGAAAAATGCGGTGCCCATCGCCGCATTGCGCTGGGTATGGTGCGGTTGTTCGGTGGGGGCGGGCCGCGCCGGCTGGTGATGGGGTTCATGGTGGCGGCGGCGGCACTGAGCATGTGGGTGTCCAACACGGCGGCGACCCTGATGCTGCTGCCGGTGGCCATGGCGGTGGCCTCGGGTCAGACGCGCCAGCTCGCGGTTGCCCTGTTCCTCGGTATCGCCTATGCCGCCAGTATCGGTGGTCTGGGAACGCCCATCGGCTCGCCCCCCAATGTGATTTTTCTCAAGGTCCACGGCGAGCTGTTGGGCCACGCACCGACCTTCATGGGCTGGATGGGCTTTGGCCTGCCGGTGGTCCTGCTGTTCCTGCCGCTGGCGGGGCTGTGGCTGACCCGCAATCTGGGTAGGCCCGCCACGCTGACCTTGCCGGAGGTGGGGCGCTGGTCGGTGGCAGAGCGGCGAACCCTGCTGGTCTTTGTCTGTACGGCCTTGGCCTGGATGACTCTGGACGAGCCGTTCGGTGGCTGGAGCCAGTGGCTCGACCAGCCCTACGCCAACTACGCTTCCGTGGCACTGATAGCGGTGGTGGCACTGTTCGCACTGCCCGACGGTCGCGGTGGTCGGCTGCTCGACTGGGACAGTGCCGGCAGTATCAACTGGGGGGTGCTGTTGCTGTTTGCGGGCGGTATCACCATCGCCAAGGCTTTCGTCTCCACGGGCATCAGCTCGGCGCTGGGGGATGCACTCGGGGGGCTGACGGCGCTGCCGACCCTGCCACTGATGTTTGTCACGGCCCTGGCGGTGGGCTTCCTGACCAACGTCACCAGCAACACGGCGACTGCGACCCTGCTGATGCCGGTGCTCGCCGCCGCCGGCATGGGTGCCGGCATCGACCCCATTCTGTTGATGTTGCCCGCGGCAATGGCGGCTTCCTGCGCCTTCATGCTGCCCGCAGCCACCGCGCCCAACGCCATTGTGTTCGGTTCCGGGCAGGTGACGGTGATGGATATGGTGCGCGAGGGGCTGGCGCTCAACCTGATGGGTGCGGTGCTGATCACTCTGGTGACCTACCTGATGCTCACTTGAGGCCGTGTGCGCCACACCGTGAGAGTGGTGGGGCGTTACAGTTCCTGCAGGCTCACGGCGAGGCTGGTGCGGTTGAGCGGTCGCACGCCGGAAACCATCAGGCAGAGGGTGCCGAGGTGTTCCCAGGGATCGCCCGCGACCAACCCCTTGATGGTGCGGTCGGTGACGCTGCACAGGCGAATCAGGATGGCCAGCTCGGTGGCGCCCAGTCGTTGCAGCGCCTGCCGCAGGAGGGCCTTGCGGCTCTCCCATACGCCCACCGACTTGAGTGCGCCGTCGAGGTGGCTGCCCTGCGCCTGCAGCTCCGCCGCCCGGGCGAGCGTGCGCAGCTCGCGGTTGAAGGCCCACAGTACCACCATCGGCTCGGTGCCTTCCTCGCGCAGGCCGCGCAGGGTCCGTGCCGCCTCGTCGGCCTGCCCGGCGAGCATCCGGTCCACCAGCGTGAACACGCTGTAGCGGGCGCTGTCGGCGACCACCGTGGACATGGTGGTCTCGTCGAGCTCGGCTCCGTCTTCCACCAGCAGGCACAGCTTGTCGATTTCCTGCGCCGCGGCGAGCAGGTTACCCTCGACGCGGTCGGCCAGCACCTGGATCGCTCCGGCGTTGGCGCGGATGCCCCGGCTGCGGAGTCGACGGTCGATCCACTGGGGCAGCTGGCGCGGTTCCACCGGCCAGACCTGAATCAGGGCTCCCGCGCTGTCGAGGGCCTTGACCCAGCGCGTATTCTGGGCGGATCGATCGAGCTTGGGGGCGGTGATCAGCAGCAGGGTGTCGGCGGGCGGCTGGGCGGCGCACTCCTCGAACACCTTGGCGCCGTCACCCAAGCGGGTGGTGGCCGCCAGCCGGATCTCGAGGATGCGGCGAGTGGCGAACAGGGAGAGGGAGCTGGTGTCCTGGCGAATCAGGTTCCAGTCGAACTGGGCCGCGTTGGGCGGGATGGTGTACACGTCCCGCTCGATGTAGTCCGCCGCGGCAGCCGCCTTGCGGATGCTGTCACACACTTCCATCTGGAGCAGGGGCTCGTCGCCGCTGACCAGATAGATGGGCAGCAGTTGCCCGTCGAGGTGCTTCTGGAGCTGCTCAGGGCGCAGCCGCATTGCTGCCGGCCAGGTTGGTCGCGGCCTGGTTCAGGCGCATCTGCAGCTGGCGCACCAGATCCTGCTGCATTTCGCGACGCAGCAGGACCACCTCGTCATCGGTGGCCAGCACGTTTTCCTCGTTGTACTCATAGATGCGCTCGATATCGGCGCGGCCCGGTGGGAAGACGGGCTGCCCGTCGGCGCCGAGAATCACGTACTGCACCTCCTGGGTGAGGCGTCGCTCCGACACGCGGGCGCTCGCACTGATGGTGGCGGTACGCTGGTCGAAGCGCTCGTCCAGTATCTGCAGGGTCAGGTCGGCGTCGGCGGGGGTGTTGACGAGGGTGGCGCTGCCCTCGAGCGTCTGGCGCAGTTCGCTGGCCACTGCGGTATTGCCGGCAATATGGACTCTCAGGTCTTCCGGCAGTGTCGCGCCGGGTCCCATGCCGCGCAGCTGCCAGCCACAGGCGGCGACCAGCGGAATCAGCACGGCCAGAAAAAGTCGGGTTGCGAAACGGTTGCGGTTCATTGTCAGCCCACCACGATGTTGACCAGTTTGTGGGGCACCACGATGATCTTGCGCACCGCCTTGCCCTCCATGAAGCGTTGCACGTTGTCCTGTTGCAGCGCCAGTTGTTCGATAGTGTCGCGGCTGGCGTCGACGGCCACCTCGACCTTGCCGCGCAGCTTGCCGTTCACCTGCACCACCAGCTCGATACTGGACTGCTCCAGTGCCTGCTCATCCACTGTGGGCCAGGGCGCGTCGATCACCGCGTCCGTGTAGCCGAGCTCAAGCCACAGCCGGTGGCTCAGGTGCGGGGTGATCGGCGCCAGCAGGCGTACCGCCACAGCCAGCGCCTCGCGCTCCACGGCGACGGCCTGGGGGGTTGCCATGGGCAGGCGGCCCAGTTCATTGAGCAGTTCCATTACCGCGGCGATGGCGGTGTTGAAGGTCTGGCGGCGACCGTAATCGTCGCTGACCTTGGCGATGGTCTGGTGAGTCTTGCGACGCAGCGCCTGCTCGGCGTCGTTGAGGGCCGCGGGGTCGAGGTCCGGCGTGGCGCCACGCTCCAGATGGCTGGCCACCGCCTTCCACAGCTTGCGCAGGAAGCGGTGGGCGCCGGCGACGCCTTCATCGGACCACTCCAGCGACTGTTCGGGCGGTGCGGCGAACATGGTGAACAGTCGCACCGTGTCGGCGCCATACTGGTCGATGAGGGCCTGGGGGTCGACGGTGTTGCCCTTGGACTTGGACATCTTGGCGCCGTCCTTGAGCACCATGCCCTGGCACAGCAGCTGCTTGAAGGGCTCGTCGCAGGAGACCAGCCCCTCATCGCGCATCAGCTTGTGGAAGAATCGGGCGTAGAGCAGGTGCAGGATAGCGTGCTCGATGCCGCCCACGTACTGATCCACCGGCAGCCAGTAGTCCGCCGCGGCCTTGTCGAGCATGCCATCGGTGAAGTCGGGGCAGGTGAAGCGGGCGTAGTACCAGGAGGACTCCATGAAGGTGTCGAAGGTGTCGGTCTCGCGTTCCATGGCCTGACCGTCGAGCTCGTCCCGGCGCCAGGTGGGGTCGGCCTTGATGGGCGACTGCACGCCGTCCATCTGCACGTCCTCGGGCAGCAGCACCGGCAGCTTGTGGGCCGGCACCGGGATCTCGGTGCCGTCGTCGCGGTACAGCATGGGGATGGGTGCGCCCCAGTAGCGCTGGCGCGATACACCCCAGTCGCGCAGGCGGAAGTTGGTGGTGACGCGACCCTTGCCGCGCTCGGCGAGCGCGGCGGCGATGGCGTCGAAGGCGGCGTCGAAACCGAGGCCGTCAAGATCGAGGCCGTCGGAGTGGCCGGAATTGACCAGCACACCCTTGTCCACAAAGGCGCCTGCGTCCAGATCGATGGTGCCGCCGTCCGCCGGTGCGATCACCTGGCGGATGGGCAGATCGTACTGGCGGGCGAATTCCCAGTCGCGCTGGTCGTGGGCCGGGACCGCCATCACGGCGCCGGAGCCGTAG
>JBJHAZ010000066.1:0-8934 GCA_050485225.1 Gammaproteobacteria bacterium | reverse complement strand
ATCAACCCGACCACCATGAACAGACCTATCCGGTAGCCCACCATCTGAGCCTTCTCGGACACCGGACTGCCCTTGAACGCCTCGACGAGGTAGTACATCAGGTGGCCGCCGTCCAGAACCGGAATCGGCAGCAGATTGAGCACACCCAAACTGACGCTGAGGAGAGCCAGAAAGCCGAGATAGGACACGAGGCCGTACTCGGCTGACGCGCCGGCCACTTTAGCAATGGTGATGGGGCCGCTCAAGTGTTTTGGTGAAATCAGCCCCTGAATCATTTTCTTGATGGAATCAAGGATCATGCTCACGGTTTCACCGGTGCGCACAAAGGCCTGGCCGACAGCGGAAATCGGCCCGTACTGTACCGTGCGCACCATGTAGTCGGGCCACTCCGGCGCCTGGGCCACGATGCCCACGAGGCCGAAGGGGCGGCCGTCATCACCGATATGCTCGTCCGGGACGATCTCCCGCGCCAGGGTCTGTCCGTCCCGCACCACCTCCAGGTCGATGCGCTGACCCGGCCGGGCGCGCACGTACTCGACCCAGGTCTCCCAGCGATCCATGGGAATACCATCGGCACTCACCACCAGGTCACCCGCTGCCAGTCCGGCCCGCTCCGCCGGGCTGCCCGCCTGCACCTGCCCCACCAGGGGCTGGAACTCGGGCCGGAAGATGTCGATCCCGAAGCTGCCGAGCACATCCGGTTCATCGGCATCCCCCAGCCAGCGATGAATCGGGGCCTGCAGATCATATTCGGATCCGGCATCGCGATCGTGGACACGCAGCACCACGTCGCCGCTCTCGCCGAGCCGGGTAATCAGCCGCTCGGCCACCTGCTGCCAGGTGGCGGTAGGACGACCATCGACGGCCACGATTTCATGACCCGCGCGGAGGCCGGCGCGGTCGGCAATGGAATCCGGCTCCACCTGGCCGACAACCGGCGCAATGCCGCCCACACCGAGAATGAAGATGACCCAATAGAAAAACAGCGCCAACAGGAAGTTGGCAACAGGGCCGGCTGCCACAATGGCCATCCGCTGCCACACCGACTTGCGGTTGAAGGCCCGATGCAGCTCATCTGGGGCCACCTCGCCCTCGCGCTCGTCGGCCATCTTGACGTAGCCGCCCAGCGGCAGCGCGGCGATCACGTATTCGGTGCCTTGGCGATCGTGCCAGCGCAACAGGGGCGATCCGAAACCGATCGAGAAGCGCAGCACCTTGACACCGCAGCGGCGTGCCACCCAGAAGTGGCCGAACTCGTGGATGGTGACCAGCACCCCCAGCGCAATCAGGGTGAAGAAAACGGTTTGCAGGATTCCCATCAGTGCAGTTACCTCAGGCGGCGCTGTCGGCGACGGCGGAAACCGCCAGTTGGCGCGCGGCCTCGTCACAGGCCAGAACCTGTTCAAGGGAGCGCAACGGTACAATGTCGGCCCTATTCAATACGCTCTCGACCACTGCTGCAATAGCCGTATACCGCAGGCGGCCGTCGAGAAAGGCGGCGACGGCAACCTCGTTGGCGGCGTTGAGCACCGCCGGCGCGCTGCCGCCCGCTGCGGCCGCCTCGGTCGCCAGGCGCAGGCAGGGGAAGCGCTGCAGGTCCGGCGCCTCGAAATCGAGACGCCCTACCCGGAACAGATCCAGTGGATCGACGCCCGAGGCCATGCGCTCGGGCCAGGCCAGTGCGTGGGCGATGGGCGTGCGCATGTCCGGATTGCCCAGCTGCGCCAGCACCGAGCCGTCCACATAGGACACCAGCGAATGGACGATACTCTGGGGGTGTATGACCACCTGAACCCGTTCCGGTTTCACCCGGAACAGCCAGCAGGCCTCGATCAGCTCCAACCCCTTGTTCATCATGGTGGCCGAGTCCACCGAGATCTTGCGCCCCATGCGCCAGTTGGGGTGGGCGCAGGCCTCCTCGGGGGTGACCGCGTCCAGCTCGTGCAACGGGCGTGTGCGGAATGGCCCGCCCGACGCCGACAGCAGGATGCGATCAATGCCGGCGGCATCCACACAGCGGTAGCTGTCGGGCAGACACTGGAAGATGGCATTGTGTTCGCTGTCGATGGGCAGCAGGGTCGCCCCGTGCTGCTCCACGGCCGACATGAACACCTCGCCCGCCATGACGAGCGACTCCTTGTTGGCCAGCAGTACCCGCTTGCCGGCCCTGACGGCAGACAGGGTGGGCAACAGGCCGGCGGCGCCGACGATGGCGGCCATCACCGTGTCCACCTCGTCCGCTGCCGCGACCTCGGCAAGGGCATCGGCACCCACCAGTACCTCGGTGGCCGTCTGCTGCCTCGCCAGCAACTGCCTCAGGGCAGCGCCGGCGTCGGAATCGGTGACCACGGCATAGCGCGGAGCAAAGCGCTCGCACTGTTCGGCCAGCAGGGCAATACGGCTCTGGCCGGTAAGTGCATGGACGCGATAGCGGTCGGGAAACCGCGCCAGTACGTCCAGGGTACTGACGCCGATGGAACCCGTGGCGCCCAGCACGGTAACCATTTCAACGCTCATGGCATCACCACCGCCAGGTATACCAGCGCGGCGACGGGCAGCGCCGCAACGAGGCCGTCGATCCGGTCGAGCACACCGCCGTGACCCGGCAGCAGGGAGCCACTGTCCTTCACACCGGCGTGGCGTTTCACCATGCTTTCCAGCAGGTCGCCGAGCGCAGACACCAGGCTGACCACAAGCACGGCGACCATCAGTACCGGCAACGAAACGGGCAGGGACGCCCCCACCAGCGCGTGGAGAACAACCGCAAACAACAGGTTCGCCAGCAGGCCACCCAACAGCCCTTCGATGGTCTTGCCCGGGCTCACCCTGGGCGCCAGCTTGTGACGCCCGAAACGGCGCCCGGCAAAGTAGCCGCCCATATCCGCCAGCGCCACCACCAGGACCACCGTCAGTACCAGCCAGGCGCCCGCCGGCTCGTGCACCAGCAATGCCACGGCCACCCAGGCGGGTACCAGCACCAGTATCCCCATGACACTGCGCACAGCCCGACTGCCCCACAGAATGGCACTGGAGGGGTAGCCCTGCACCCAGAGCAGCGTCAGGGCCCACCAACCGGCGCCCAGCAGCAGCACGGCGTGCACCCGCTCAGGGTCCAGAAAGCCCTCCCCGGACAGCTGCAGCCACCAGGCGACCCCGCCCATGACCACCAGCAGCAGCGCCATCCAGGCCGCGCGCGCCGGCAGTGTCGACCAGCCGGCAAGGCGCGCCCACTCCCACCCCGCCAGGGCGAGCACCACCGCCATCAGCCCGGCGAACCACCCGGCGGGAAGAAAGAAAAGGCCGCCGAGAAAACCGGCCGCCAACAGAATGGCCGTGATTATGCGCTGGCCCAGCATCAGCCCTGCTGCTCCTCGAGTGCGGGTTCGAGGCGGCCACCAAAGCGCCGTTGCCGGGAGCGGTAGTCGGCCACGGCCCGGTCGAAGGCCGCCTGGTCGAAGTCGGGCCAATAGCAGGGGGCAAAGTAGAGCTCGGCGTAGGCCAGCTGCCACAGCAGGAAGTTGCTGATGCGCTGCTCACCGGCAGTGCGGATACAGAGATCGGGTTCGGGCAGGTCGGCCAGGGACAGCTCGGCCTGCAATCGGTTCTCGTCGATGTCGTCCGGTGCCAGCTCGCCCGCCAGCACCTGTCGGGCCAGCGCCCTCGCGCCCTCCACGATATCCCAGCGACCACCGTAATCGATGGCCAGCACCAGGGTGCGACTGCCCTTGGCGGTACGCTGCTCGGACCGGGCAATGAGCTTGCGCATGCGGGGACTGAAACGACCGCGATGACCGATCACCCTGAGCCGTATACCGCGTTTGATGAGCTGGGAAACCTGCGATCGCAGGTAGGTGGCCAGCAGGGATATCAGCCCGCGCACCTCCGGTGTGGGCCGTGTCCAGTTTTCACTGCTGAAGGCAAACAGGGTGAGCACTTCGATATCGTGACGCTGGGCCGCTTCCAGCACATCGCGCACGCGCTCGACACCGGCACGGTGACCGGCAAGACCGGCGAGCCCACGCTCGGTGGCCCAGCGGTTGTTACCATCCATGATAATGGCCACATGACGCAGCGGGTGGACACCCGCCGCCATGGTGAGGGGACTGCAACTGGTCATAAAAACACAGGATCTGACCGAGGGTCAGATCTCCATCAGGTCGGCTTCCTTGGCAGACAACGCCTCTTCAACCTTGGCAATGTATCGGTCAGTGATCTTCTGGATATCGTCCTGACCACGGCGCTCCTCGTCCTCGCTGACCATCTTCTCCTTGAGAAGGTCCTTGAGGTCGGACAGCACGTCGCGACGAATATTGCGAATGGAGACCCGCGCCGACTCGGCTTCGTGGCGCGCCTGTCGGATGTAGCCCTTGCGGGTTTCCTCGGTGAGCGGCGGCATGGGGATACGGATCACATTGCCGGCAGTGGCGGGGTTCAGCCCCAGGTCCGACTTCATGATCGCCTTTTCCACGTCCGGCACCAGGTTTTTCTCCCAGGGTGTCACCGCCAGGGTACGCGCATCCTGAACCGTGACATTGGCCACCTGGCTCAGCGGCGTATCCACGCCGTAATAGGAGATGCTCAAGCCATCGAGCAGACTCGGATGCGCCCGGCCGGTGCGGATCTTGTTGAAGGCGTTCTGCAGGGCTTCGAGGCTCTTGCCCATGCGCTGTTCAGCATCTTTCTTGAGATCATTGATCATTGCGCTTTTCCTCAATCAGAGTCCCTTCGCTGCCGCCCACAACGATATTGAGCAGGGCACCAGCCTTGGACATACGAAAGACCCGCACCGGCATCAGATGTTCCCGGCACAGGCAGATCGCGGTCAGGTCCATGACCCCCAGCTTGCGCTCCAGCACCTGATCGTAGGTGAGATGCTCATGGAGCACCGCGTCGGAATCCAGCATCGGATCCGCGGAGTAGACGCCATCGACCTTGGTCGCCTTGAGCACCACCTCGGCGTTGATCTCGATTCCGCGCAGGCAGGCGGCGGAATCGGTGGTAAAGAAGGGGTTGCCGGTACCGGCCGAGAAAATGACCACGTCACCGTCTTCGAGATAGGAGACAGCCCGACGGCGGTCGTAGTGCTCCACCACGCCGCTCATGGGGATGGCAGACATGACGTGGGCGGAAATGCCGGCCCGGTTGAGCGCATCGCGCATCGCCAGCGCGTTCATGACCGTGGCCAGCATGCCCATGTGATCACCGGTGACCCGCTCCATGCCCGCCGCGTGCAGGGCACTGCCACGGAACAGGTTGCCACCGCCGATGACGAGGCCGACCTGCACGCCGATGCCCACCAATTGACCGATTTCCAATGCCATCCGGTCGAGCACCTTGGGATCGATCCCAAAGCCCTCGTCGCCCATCAACTCCTCACCGCTGAGCTTGAGAAGAATGCGCTTGTATTTCTTTTCCCGGGACATGGCGATCTCCTTGGTGGGCGGTTTCGGGGAGAAAATCGGGCGGCGGGCAGGTCACCGCCGCCGCGCCATGATATCAGACCTTGCTGCCGGCCTGTGCAGCCACCTCAGCGGCAAAATCGACCTTCTCCACCTCGATGCCCTCGCCCACTTCGAAGCGCACAAACGCCTGGACTTCGGCACCGGCACCTTTCACCAGCTTGCCGACCTTGGTGTCGGGATCCTTGACGAAGGGCTGCTCGAGCAGACTGTTTTCGGCCAGGAACTTGTTGACCCGACCCACGACCATCTTCTCGATGATGTCGGCGGGCTTGCCACTCTCGGCGGCCTGGGCGATGTAGATTTCCTTCTCCTTGGCCACCACTTCTGCGGGCATTTCTTCCGGCTTGACCACCTGCGGGTTGACCGCGGCAACGTGCATGGCTACGTCGCGGGCCAGCTCTTCCTCACCACCGCTCAGGGCGGTCAGCACGGCGATGCGGTTGTTACCGTGGACATAGGCACCCACCACCGGGGCTTCCACCTTGGCGATGCGACGCACGCTGATGTTTTCGCCGATTTTCTGCACCAGTGCCTCGCGGGCCGTTTCCAGCTCGCCATCCATCAGTGCGGCCACATCGTCCTGACGCGATTCGAACGCCTTTTCCACCACGGTGTTGACGAAGTTCAGGAAGTTGTCGTCGCGGGCGACGAAATCGGTTTCACTGTTGACCTCGACCATGATGCCGAAGCCTGCACCGGCCTTGATGGCAACGACGCCGTCAGCGGCTGTACGGCCGGCTTTCTTGGCCGCCTTCATGCCGCTGGACTTGCGCAGCTCCTCGATGGCCACCTCGATGTCACCGTTGGCTTCGACCAGGGCCTTCTTGCACTCCATCATGCCGAGGCCGGTACGCTCGCGGAGTTCCTTCACCAGGGATGCTGAAATCGTGCTCATGAAAATATCCTCTGTCCTGTATCTGTAGGGTGGCCGGAATGACGGCACTGGCCGCCACCCGGCTGGAAAAAAGGGGGCATGGCCCCCTTCTTCGGTTCAACCTGGCGAGTGTCGCTTACTCGGCTGCCTGAGCGGCGCCTTCGCTGACCTCGACGAACTCGTCCTTGGGCGCGGCACCACCAGCGCGGGCCTTGCCTTCCAGAATGGCATCGGCAAAGGCGGTGGTGTACAGCTTGATGGCGCGGATGGCGTCATCGTTGCCGGGGATAACGTAGTCGACGCCGGCCGGATCACTGTTGGTGTCCACCACGGCAATCACCGGGATACCCAGCTTGTTGGCCTCGGCAATGGCGATGTGCTCGTGGTCCACGTCGATCACGAACAGCGCATCGGGCAGGCCGCCCATGTCCTTGATACCACCGATCGAGCGCTCCAGCTTCTCCATGTCGCGGGTGCGCATCAGGGCTTCCTTCTTGGTCAGGCGGGTGAAGGTACCGTCCTGAGCCTGGGTCTCGAGCTCGCGCAGACGCTTGATGGACGCGCGGATGGTCTTGTAGTTGGTGAGCATGCCGCCCAGCCAGCGGTGGCTGACGAAGGGCATGCCACAACGCTCGGCCTGCTCGGCAATGGATTTCTGTGCGGCGCGCTTGGTGCCCACGAACAGGATCTTGTTGCCACCGGCGGCGAGCTGACGCACCACTTCGAGGGCGTCGTTGAACGCGGGCACGGTGTGCTCGAGGTTGATGATATGAATCTTGTTGCGGGCACCGAAGATGTACTGGGACATCTTGGGGTTCCAGAAGCGGGTCTGGTGGCCGAAGTGAACGCCTGCCTGCAGCAGGTCACGCATGGTAACTGCGGTAGTCATGATCTAGCACCTTGTAACGGGTTGAGCCTCCACTCGTCCCGACTGCCAACCCATGCCAATTCAGGCAGGGGCACCCAGGCAGCCGTGTCGACGAATGTGCGACGTTGGGTTTGCCCCCGGCACTTTCCGGGGGTGGCGCTTTATACCACAAACAGCCCCTGCGATAAAGATTCCCGCATCATCTTTGCCCGCTTCCTTTAGCCGGAGCCGGCTTTCCTTTAGAATCACCGTTTTGCCCCCAATTCAGCCGCAGCGGCCCCGTTATGTCAGTACCCATACGAACCCCCGAACAGATCGAGAAGATGCGCATCGCCGGCCGGTTGGCGGCCCGCGTACTCGAAATGATCGAACCCCATGTAGTGGCCGGCGTCACCACCGCGGAAATCGACCAAATCTGCCACGATTACATGACGCAGGAGCTGGGGGCACAAACCGCCTGCCTCGGCTACCGCGGTTTCCCCAAGTCGATCTGCACCTCGGTCAACCAGGTGGTCTGCCACGGCATCCCCTCCGAGAAGAAGGTGCTGAAAAACGGCGACATCATCAACGTCGACATCACCGTCATCAAGGACGGCTGGTACGGCGACACCAGCAAGATGTTTCTCGTCGGCAGCACACCCGACCACGCGCAGCGCCTGTGCCGTATCGCCCAGGAATGCCTGTACCGGGCCATCGAGATCGTCCGTCCGGGCACCACCCTCGGCGATATCGGCCATGTAATCCAGACCCACGCGGAAGCCAACCATTACTCCGTGGTGCGCGACTACTGCGGCCATGGCATCGGCGACGAGTTCCACCAGGAGCCCCAGGTGCTGCACTACGGCAAACCGGGAACCGGGTTGAAGCTTGAGGAAGGCATGACCTTCACCATCGAGCCGATGATCAATGCCGGCCGCTACCACACCAAACTGAAGGCCGACGGCTGGACCGTCGAGACCCGCGACGGCCGGCTGTCGGCCCAGTGGGAGCACACCTTGGCCGTGACCGCCAACGGGGTCGAGGTGTTGACCGCCCGCGACGAAGAGCGCTTCTGATGGGCGAGCGCTTCGAAAATATCTCGCTGATCTTTTTCGATTCGCGCCGTTTCCTTGCCGACCTCGAGACCGGCAATCCCATCCAGATCTTTCGCGACGCCCTCAACGCCGCCAATGTGCATTTCAATACCCGCTTTCTCGAAGGCGGCGATGTACGCACGCTCGTCAACGAGCGCGCCGCCTTCATGGATCGCATCCTCTTTTACGCCTGGGAGCGCTTCGAATGGGGCAACGACATCGCCCTGCTCGCCGTGGGTGGTTACGGTCGCCACGAGCTGCATCCCCATTCGGACCTCGACCTCCTGCTGCTGCACAAGCGCAACAACGTCGAACACTACAAGGACAGTATCGAGCGGTTCCTGACGTTCCTCTGGGACATCCAGCTCAAGATCGGCCACAGCGTCCGCTCACTGTCCCAGTGCGTCGCCGAAGCCAAGGCCGATATCAGCGTGGCCACCAACCTGATGGAATCGCGCACCATCGTCGGCGACGAGTCCCTGCGCCGCGCCATGCAGGAAAAGACCGGTCCCGGCAAACTCTGGCCCTCGGACAAGTTCTTCGCCGCCAAGCGGCGCGAGCAGCAGGAACGCCACAGCCGTCACGGCCACACCGAGTACAACCTCGAACCCAACGTCAAGGAAGCCCCCGGCGGGCTGCGCGACATCCAGACCATCA
>JBJHAZ010000065.1:0-8964 GCA_050485225.1 Gammaproteobacteria bacterium | reverse complement strand
CCAGGGCGTCGCCAACCCCATCACCAACGACGGCACTGTTGCCGCCAACGCGAACGACAACACCGCCGCGGCCGACGAGGTCAATACCGGCGAGGGTGACGACCCCTCCGCGGCCAGCGTGGCAGGCAACCTGATCACCGCCCTGGCCACCGGCAACAACTTCGATGCCGGGGTGGATCTCGAGCTGATCAACGATGCCCTGGCGCCCGGAGCTGACACCGGCGCGGAAGGCATCGCGCTGATCACCCGCGCGCTGAACACCGGCGTGGTCAGCTCGACCACCAATGCCAACCGGCTCGAGGTCTCCCAGGTCGACTTCACCACCGGCTCGCTGGAGAACGTCGATAACCTGATCTCCGCCCAGACCACGCTGAACCGCGGCAGCTCCGACGTGACCGGCCAGGTGCCCAGCGGCTATACGCCCACACAATCCGGCAGCGGCATCGCCTTTGATTCGGGTGCCTCTGGCGGCGATCCGCAGTTCACTTCCAACGCGGTGATCGCCACCGGCAGCGTGCAGCTCAATACGGCGGACGCCTCAGGGTCATCTGCCGCGGCGAATGGCAACGAGGTCCTGCTGACCGTTGCGCCCACCACCACCGGCGACAACGTCAGCGGCGCCCTGGCACTGGATCGCAACACCATCGAAAGCCGCTTTACCGGCAACACCGCCAGCTCGCTGATTTCCGTGGAGGCCGGTGGCGACCCCGCCTTTACCGGCACCGCGGCGCTCAGCAATATTCAGGCCAACCAGGGGCTTGGGCTTGGCTCTGATCCGGCGCCGGCTTCTTCGGCGGAAGCCAGCGATAATACCGTTCAGGCCATCGTCGGCTTTAATGATGATGATGATGTCAGCGCAGACAACACCCTGACCGGTGCGCTGAGCGTCTCCGACAACACCATCACCGCCTCCGCCACCGGCAACGCCGCGCCGGCGAGCAACGGCAGCGCCGGCAACCGGATCGTGCTGGCCGATAGCCTCTCCTTCGATGGCACCAGCGATATCGCCAATGGCGCTGCCGGCAGCGACGTCAACATGAGCGGTGGCAACGTGGCCGGCAACGTCGATGCCGACCTGGGGCTGTTCAACTTCCAGGCCAACCAGGGCGGCGACGGCATCTCCAGCCTGACCGACGGTAACACCATCGGTGCCCTGGCCCAGAATCTGGATAGCGGCAGCATCGTGCTGGAAGGCAATACCATCGACGCCCGCGCCCGCGGCAACACCGGCAGCAACGCCATCGACGCCGGCGGCACCACCCGCGCCGCCTTCGACGGCACCGCGGCGCTGGCAAGCGCCCAGGTCAACCTGGGCAGCGACACCACCGCCACCGCGTCCGGCAGCACCATCGAGGCCCAGGTGGGCAATGCCACCGACACTAGCGAAAACAGCGTGATCACCGCAGCCAGCGTCACCCTGGCCAACAACCTGATCGCCGCCAACGCCATCGCCAACCAGGTGAGCAACAGCGTCGATCTGGGCGCCGCTAGCCTCAGCCTGCTGCAGGATGGCGGTGACCTTGGCAACAGCATGGCCGTGCTGACCGGCGGCGACCGCAACAACGCCATCGCCGACAGCACCGCCGGCGCCAGCATTACCAACGTGCAGGCCAACTTCAACAGCGCCACGACGGCCACCAATAGCGCTGCCACCCTGCGCATCGATGCCGGCGACCTGCTGAACGATGCCGACGGCGTCGACGCTAGCAACCTGCGCATCCTGGGCGGTGTGGGCGCCGATATCGACGCCGTGGCCGCCGGCATCAGCGCCAGCAACAGCCTGAGCCTGGCCGGCAACCAGATCAGCGGCAGCGCGGGCCTGAACAACCTGCAGGTGCTGGGTGAAACCGCTGCCAACAACAGCGTAACGGCCAGCGTGACCGACGCCAGCGTCGAAATTCTGGCCGATACCCAGCGTGGCGCCGATGCCGAGGGCATTACCGACTCCACCCTGGCAATCCGCGACGTGGGCACCCGCGCCCTGGCCTATGGCACCACGGCGGCGAACACCGTTAACGTGGATGCCGGCAGCGGCGTCACCCTGGCCAACGATGGCACGACTGACGCAACTCCTGCCTCCGTGGTCAACGTTAATACCAGTGCCACCGACGGGCAGTTCTTCGATGCGGCCACTCCGCCGACAGTGACCGCCAACTTCGCCCTGCTCAGCAACCAGAGCGCCACGGCGGACAATATCTCCTCGACCATTTCGAGCAGCGACCCCACCTACCGCATCCAAGTCGGCGGCGATGCTGACGCCAGTAGCGTCGAGGTCGAGAACAACGCCCTTAGCGCCCTGGCCTTTGGTAACCAGTCCACCAACGCCATGGCCCTGGATCTGGGCAATGTGACCCTGGCCGCTTTCAATGACAGCACCTATGCCCCGGTCGCTAATGTCACCAACGTGCAGTCGCTGGGTGCCGATACCACGGTGGAAGCCACTATCAACACCGGCGGCGCCGGCTTCGAGGCCGTGGTGGCCAGCGATGTGACCGGCTCGACGGTGTCGGTGTCGGATAACACCGCCCAGGCCCAGGCCTTCGGCAACCGCGCCTCCGACGGCAACGGCACCGGGAACCGACTGACGGTCACCGGCGGCGAGATCGTGGTGGCACCGACCGGCGACGAAGCCGCGCTTTCCGGCATCAGCCTGAGCATCGGCGATGGCGCCAACGTGGCCGATGCCGCCTTCTCGGTGCAGAACGCCCAGTCCGGCGCCAATGCGGTGATCGCGGGGCTGGATGATGGCGGTGTTCCTGAACTCGCTGCCAATATGGGCAGCCGCATCGCCATCGGCGGCGATGTGGTCAGCAGCAGCGTGCTGCAGGACGGCAACGCCTTCTCCGCCACGGCGATCAACAACCAGGCGATCAACGACCTTAGCTTCGAGGACGTGACCACCATGGGCGCCACCGGCGGCATCGCCAACTTCCAGGTGGTGAGCAGTACCACCAGCTCATCGACTGGGGTGGCGGGGACCGAACCGACGCCGGGAACGCCTGATGAGCCGTTTGCTGTTAATGGCACGGTAACCAGTATCTCAACTTCCTGCGTCAACGGTTGTGCTAATACCCAGGTAGATGCTGCTACCATATTCATTGCAAGCAGTGATCTAACTCCCGATCAAGAAACCGCTTTATTAGCAGCGGGATGGATTACAACTACTGGAGGTATTGAAACCTCAAACCTGACCCTGATTGAAGTTACATTAGGCACTCTTGTATTCACTACAGGTGACCAGCCGGGTACCTCTGATAACTTTGCTGGAACGGGCACTATACTTGGCACTCCTCCCTCCGACGGCAAACCCGCATCCAAGGCCATCCTGGCCTCCATTGGCGGCAATAGCGGCAGCATCACCGACTCCACCGTCTCGGTCTCCGAGAACATGGATATGGCGACGACCCGCGCCAACGATGCCATCAACCGCCTGAATGTCGACGCGGTGACGCTGGAACCCGGCCGTGGCGATGTGACAGGCGCCGACGCCGCCGTCGACCCGACGACCGACACGGCTGTCATCGCCGCAGCGGATCACTCGCTCGGCAACTACCAGCTGTTGCGCGAAGAGGGCACCACCGACGCCACCGCGGCCATCACCCTGGGCATTACCGTTGCCGATCCAGGTGATTCCACCCAAGCCGTGACCACCGGCTCCTCGCTGACGGTGGACGATAACCGCCAGCAGGCGGATGCCATCGGCAACAACGCCGTCAACCGTATCGATATCAGCGGCACCAATACGGGCGATCTCGATACCAATACCGGCGGTATCACCAGCGCCCTGGCCTCTTTCCAGGTGGCCGAGGATAACGAAAACGTCAGCGCCGACAGCTGGATGGAGGCCTTCGCCCCGGCCAGCCTGCGCGAGGGTTCCAGCCTCTCCATCTCCGGCAACGAGACCCTGGCCACCGCCACCGTCAACCGGGTGGATAACGCCAGCACCGTCGACGTCAATACCCTGGCGGGCAGTGCGGGCACTGCCATGGATGCAGGCGTCGTCTTCGGCGGCACCACTACGCTTGCCAGTGCCGAAAGCAGCGCCGACCACGCGCTGTTGAGCCAGCAGCAGGCGGGCGATGGTGAACTGGACGTGACCGCCACCCTGCGCCTCTATAACCAGGAGCTTAACGGTTCGGGTGATATCGGCATCGTCGACAGCAGCGTCACCATGAGCGGCAACACCGCCCAGGCCACCGGCCGCGGCAACGTCGCCAACAACCTGCTGAGCCTCGAGGCCAACACCCTGGGCGCCACCGGCGTCCTGGCCAACGCCCAGCTCAGCGACACCGAGGTGGGCGCCACCGCCACCGGCAATATCAGCCTGCAGATGAATGCGCTGGACACCGCCGGCGACGTCAGCGCCCTGCAGGCCTCCAGCGTCGAGCTGGACGCCAACCGGGTGATCGCGACAGCCGAGGGCAACCGGGCCAGCAACGAGCTGGCGCTGGATGCCTCCGCGGGCTATGGCGCGCTGACCGTTTCGGCCGCCATCGCCAACCTCTCGACCGGCGGCTCTCAGGTCAGCGATGCGCCCTTCGGCCTGGCCAGCTATCAGGGCAATACCGGCGCTATCCAGGCCGACGCGGAAGGCAGCGTGCTGGCGGAGTTCGCCAGCAACGAGGCCTCGGTGGTCAATGGCTCCACCGTGACCATCAACGAGAACCTGTTCGACGCCACCGCCACCGCCAACGCCGTCAGCAACCGCATGGAAGAGCGCGCGGCGGCCGGCGGCAACGCCAGCCTGGCCATGAGCAATGGCCAGATCAACGAGGGGGCCGTCACCGCCAACGCGGGGACCTCCACCACGCCGCTGTCGCTCTCCATTGCGGCCACCGGTAGTGCCGGCACCTCTGATGTCATCATCGTCGACTCGGCCCTCGCGGTGCTGGATAACCTGATGCTGGCCACGGCCCGCGGCAACACCGCCACCAATGTGATGGACGCCCAGGTGGGGCCCCAGACCACGGCGAATGCCGAAGGTGCGGCCACGGCCAGCGACGACATCGCGGTGGGCACCTCTGCCACCTATGCCTTGTTCAGCGGCCAGCGCAATACCGACAGCGTGACCGCCGGTGCGGTGACCGAGATCGGTGTCTCCGCTGAAACGACCAATGGCCTGGTGGTGGACAGCAGCGCCATCACCCTGGCGGGCAACGTGCAGCAGGCGGTGGCGGTCAGCAACAACGTCATCAACCGGCTGATGCTGAGCGGGACCAACAGCGGCGACGCGGACGGCCAGGGCATTACCTCCAGCCTGGCCTCCTGGCAGGAGCAAACGAGTTCTGCTTCGGCCACCAGTGATCTGTCACTGAGCGCCCCGGCCCAGCTGACCGGCTCCTCGATGGGCATCACCGATAACGCCAGCGTGGCCATGGCGGTGTTGAACGAAGCCAATAATATGGCCTCGATCGACTTCACCAACCTGGGCACCTCGGCGAATCTGAGTGGCTCCGGCACACCGACCCAGGCCATTCTGGATGCATCGGAGACTGCCTACGCCACGGCGGATCATCTGGTCTCCAATATCCAGCTGGCCACGGGCGCTGTCTCCAGCACGGCCTCCCTGGAAGCGATCAACCAGGAAGCCGCTGCGGGTCCCTTCGCCAACGGCGTGGATGCCAGCACGATCGGCATCATGGGCAACGTGGCCCAGGCGCAGTCGGTGGCCAACCTGGCCAACACCACCCTCAACCTGAACGCCGATGCCAGGCTGTCGGCCACCGGCGGGGTGGTGAACTTCCAGGATAATGGCGCCAGCGTCGCGGCCAACGCGACTAGCACCTTCGGCACAGCGCTGGATACCACCGACACCGCACTGACCACCCTGGATGGCTCCTCCGTGCGGGTGGACGACAACCGCGTGGTGGCCACCGGGGTGGGCAACCAGGCACGCAACGTGCTCAACGTGACCGCCGGTGCGGGCTACGAGAACCTGAGCGATACCGGTGCAACCGCGTCGGGTGCGACCGGCACCGACGCGCTGGCCACCGCAAGCTTTGCGGTGCTCAACGCCCAGTACAACACCGCCGGCGTGACGGCTACGGTGAATGGCAGCGCCTATGCCAACTTCACCGGCACCACCGGTCCTGCCACCGTGGATGGCTCCAGCCTGTCGGTCTCCGGCAACCGCTTCGCCGCCACGGCCACGGGTAACTCGGCCACCAACCTGATGACGGCCTCCACGCTGCCCACCGGCACCGCCGGCATGGCGCTGACCAGCTCGCAGGTCAACACCGGCAACGTCACGGCCACTGCCAATGACATCAACATCGGCGTCAACACCGGCGGTGTGGGCACCCAGGGCTCCATGACCAGCATCGGCGGCAATGCCATCACGGCCAGCGCGACGGGTAACGTCGTGAGCAGCCGCCTCTCCACCACCAGCCGCTTCTAGTCCGCGGCCCAACGACCGGGCGGGGCCATCCCCGCCCGGTTTTTACCCGGTGCCACGCTATCGCCGGGATACGGGGTCGCCACTAGCCGTTTATGGGGCGTGCGTCATAAACGGGTATGGGCAACCGTGCCAAGCAGCGATCACGCCATGACCAGAGGACCGCCTCCCCCTGGCCATGCGGCGGAAGGAGCCAGAATGAACAGGAGCAGGATATGAAACGCTTGATAGGCGCAATGGCGCTCGCCGGGGTGGTGCCCTTCGGGCTCCTTCCGGCGGCGCAGGCCGCCGATGATGAGGGCCACTATGCGGTGCGCGGCGCGGGCACCTTCAGCTGTGAGCGCTATCGCGCCAGCGTCGAGGCCGACGACCCGACGGAGCTCAATCAGTTTCTGTCGTGGGTGCAGGGGCACATCACGGCGGCCAATCGGATGCGGGAGGACACCTACGACCTCTTCCCGGTGCTGAGCCCGACGGCCGTCGGAGCCATGCTCTACAACGTCTGCGCGAACCACCCGGACAGTCGCCTGGAAGCGGCGCTGGTCAGCCTGGGCGAGTTCATGGCCCCGGGGCGTGTGCGCGCCGAATCGGACATTGCCCAGGTCTCCACGGGCGAAAGCACCGTGGCCATCCGCCGCGCCACCCTGGAACGGGTGCAGCGGGCGCTGATCGATGCCGGCCACTACCAGGGCGAACCGCAGGCGCTGTTCGACGAGCCCATGCAGCAGGCCCTGCGGGCCTTCCAGCAGGCGCGCGGGCTGACGCCGAGCGGACTGCCGGATGCCGATACCATCATGGCGCTTTTCTACTGATGACGGGCCAACAGGACGCTTCCCGCCATCGACTGTCAGGGGTTGGATCAGGAGCTGATATGCAGGGACTTTATCGAACCACACGATGGCTGGCAGGGGCGCTGGCCCTGGGTACCGCCGTGCCGGCCCTTGCCGCCGATGAACAGGGCAACTATGCCATCCGCGGAGCGGGTGGCTTCGCCTGCGAACGCTACGTCGCCGCCGCCGATGCACAGAGCGACGAGGTGCGCCTGTTCGTGCGCTGGAAGGAAGGCTATCTCAGCGGCCTCAATCGCCTGCAGGCAGACACCTTCGATGCCTCGCCGATCGTCGACACCGCCGCCGTGGCCAACCTGATGCTGGCGATCTGTCGGCAGCATCCCGAGCTGGCCTTCGAGACCGCGGTGGCGCGGGGCCTGACCAGCCTGGCGCCAATGCGCGAACGGGCCGAGTCGCGCGCCGACACCCTGACGCATGACGGCCGCTCGGTCACGGTGCGTCAGGAGACGATGCGCCGGGTGCAGCAGGCGCTGAGCGAGCTGGGCCACTACACCAGCGGCGTCGACGGCCTCTATGGGCCGGGCACTCGGCGCGCCATCCTCGCCTTCCAGGAGAACGCCGAGCTCCCCCCCACCGGCCTGCCCGACCCGGACACCCTGCTGGCGCTGCTGCTGGCGCGTAACGGCGCCGAATAAGCACCCCCCTGACCTTTCCTGGATCGTTAAGCGAGATACCCACATGTTCAAAGCCCTGGAAGCCCTGGATACCCAGAAGCACGCCGAACTCTGCTACCGCGGCGTGGCCGGCTATGCCTTTGCCCGCAAGGTCAGCTGGGCGCCGCTGGCCTGCAGCGAGATGGTACAGGCGGCACGCGAGATGCCGGTGGTGTTTACCACCGGCGAGGCCGTTCGCCCGGTGGCCCTGATGGGCCTGAAGCGAGACACCAATGCGTTTGTGGAGGCCGATGGCGCCTGGCGGGGGCGCTATGTGCCGGCGCACCTGCGCCGCTACCCCTTCGTGCTCGGCGAAACCGGCAAGGCGGGGGAATTCGTGGTGATGATCGACCGTGACGCGCCCAACTTCTCGCTGCCTGACGAAGAGGTAGAGGGGGCGCTAGCGATGTTCGCCGACGAGGCGCCGCAGCCCGGCGGCATCGTGGAGCAGGCCCGCGCCTTCCTGCTGGAGTTTCATCGCGAGCTCCAGCAGAGCGAGCGCTTCCTCGCACCGCTCAAGGCGCATGATGTGCTGGTCGAGCGCCAACTGACGCTGACCCGCAACGGCAGGCAGGAAGTGGCCGTGAACGGCTTCGCCATGGTCGATGTCGAGCGGCTCAAGGCGCTGGACGATGCCACCCTGGCCGAGTGGGCACGCAGCGGTCTGCTGGGCCTGGTCACGGCGCACCTGCATAGCCAGAGCAACAGCGAAGCCCTCAGGAAGGCGCTGGTCAACCAGCCCGCGGCAACGCAGGTAGCCGCGGCCGAGAGCTGATGCGCTCCGGCCGGGGCGGGCGCCGGGCCAACCCTACGGCGGCCTCGGCCGGCTCGGTTGCCGCCTGCGGTCGGTTCTTGGAAGATGCCGAGCCGCTGCGGTGTCTGGCCATCGACACCGTCCTGGGTTCATGGTGGTCATACCAGGAGCAAGTACCGAGGGTAAGAACGCAAGGACACGCGGCAAGACGTACCAGCGGTTCGCACCGCCTCGGCAAGTATGTGATAAGCCAGCAAGGCCAAGCAGGCATCCAAGAACCGGGGCGGGCCGTGTCAAAAAAGTTAACGTTTC
>JBJHAZ010000064.1:0-8975 GCA_050485225.1 Gammaproteobacteria bacterium | reverse complement strand
CCAGGTGGAAACCTCCGGCCAACTGCCCATCGAGCGGGATTACGACCCCAGCATCCCGGCCCTCGAGGGCGACCGCGAGCAGCTGATCCAGGCGCTGCTCAACATCATGCGCAACGCCATGCAGGCACTCCACAGCCACCAGGATCCCGCGAACCGCATTCTGATGCGCACCCGGGTGCAGCGCCACTTCACCATCGGGCGCCACACCCACCGGATTGTCTGCCGCCTCGACATCATCGACAACGGCCCCGGTATTCCCGAAGAAATCATCGAGCGCATCTTCTACCCCATGATCAGCGGCCGCAACGACGGCACCGGCCTGGGGCTGACCATCGCCCAGAACGTCATCAGCCTGCATCAGGGGCTGATCGAATGCGACAGCCACCCGGGCACCACCCAATTTACCGTTTACCTGCCTCTGGAGCAGCAACATGACTGACAGCCCCAACGTCTGGATCGTCGACGACGACCGCTCCATCCGCTGGGTGATGGAAAGGGCCCTGGCCCGCGCAGACCTCAACGTCACCAGCTTCGACTGCGCCGAGAAGCTGCTGGTCGAACTCAATCGCCAGCAGCCGGAAACCATCATCAGCGATATCCGCATGCCGGGCATGGACGGCCTGCAACTGCTGCAGGAAATCCACCGCCTCTGCCCCGGCCTGCCGGTCATCATCACCACCGCCCACTCGGATCTCGACAGCGCCGTGGCCGCCTACCAGGGCGGCGCCTTCGAATACCTGCCCAAGCCGTTCGACGTGGACGAACTGGCCTCGGTGACCCGCCGTGCCATTACCGCCTATCGCGAACAGAAACGCGAGCCGGAACATCAGGTGGATATGGCTGCCACCGAGATTATCGGCGAGGCGCCGGCCATGCAGGAGGTCTTCCGCGCCATTGGCCGCCTGTCGCACTCCCACATCACGGTACTGATCAACGGCGAGTCCGGCACCGGCAAGGAGCTGGTGGCTCGGGCCCTGCATCGCCACAGTCCGCGGCGCGACCGTCCCTTCATCGCCCTCAACATGGCGGCGATCCCCCACGACCTGATCGAGTCCGAGCTGTTCGGCCATGAGAAAGGCGCGTTTACCGGGGCCACCCAGCGGCGCGAGGGTCGGTTCGAACAGGCCAATGGCGGCACCCTGTTCCTCGACGAGATCGGCGACATGCCCGCCGAGGCCCAGACGCGGCTGCTGCGGGTGCTCGCCGACGGTGAGTTCTATCGGGTAGGCGGCCACACCTCGGTGCGCGCCAACGTCCGCATCATCGCCGCAACCCACCAGAACCTGGAGGAGCTGGTGGCAGCCAACCGGTTCCGCGAGGACCTGTTCCACCGCCTCAACGTGATCCGCATCCACCTGCCACGTCTGGCGGAACGCCGCGAGGACATCCCCCGGCTGATGCAGTTTTTCTTTCAGAAAGCGGCCAACGAGCTGGAAGTGGAGCGCAAGACCTTGTCACGGGAAGCGGAGGAGTACCTGGGCACGCTCGCCTGGCCCGGCAATGTGCGCCAGCTGGAAAATACCTGCCGCTGGCTCACCGTGATGGCATCGGGGCGGGAGGTGCTTCTGAGCGACCTGCCGCCGGAGCTGATGGAGCGCCAGCAACCCGAGAATGGGGCGCCGTCCGGGGACTGGCAACAGCAGCTGGCCCGCTGGAGCAGCGAGCAGCTGGCGGCCGGCAGGAAGGATCTACTGTCGATCGCCCAACCGGCCTTCGAGCGCACCCTGATCGAATGCGCCCTCGATCACACCGGCGGCCGCAAGCGGGATGCCGCCCTGCTGCTCGGCTGGGGGCGCAATACCCTCACCCGCAAGCTCGCGGAACTGGAAATGACCGATAACGGCTCGGACTGAGAGACGCAACCCCGGAGCGGAACCAGCTGTCCGGGGGCACGGGGTCAGTTGAGGGAAACACCCTCGGCGGCGGGCTGCTGTTCGCCGTTCTGACGGGCGCGATCCACCGCCTGCTGGAACAGACCGTCGAAGTTGATCGGCGGCAGCATGAGGGGAGGAAAGGAGCCGCGGGTCACGGCGTTGTCGACCGCCTCGCGCGCGTAGGGGAACAGAATCTGGCCACACTGGGCATTGAGCAGGTGAGCCAGCTGGATACCTTCCACGCCGGCCACGGCGAAGATACCGGCCTGCTGAACTTCCACCAGATAGATGGTTTCACCGTCTTCCTTGTCGGAAACGGTGACGGTCAGGTGGAGCACCACTTCGTAGTTCTGATCGTCCAGCTTGTTGACCTTGGTGTTCAGGTCCTGATTTACCTGAGGAGCCCACTGCTTCTGGAAGGCCTTGACGCCGCGCGGCGTCTCGAAGGACAGGTCCTTGACGTAAACGCGCTGGACACCGAACTGGACCTGGGCGCCCTGCTCCGGGTTGGCGCCAGCCGGGTTTTGGGTATTTTCTTCCGCCATGATGTTGTTACCTTTCCTGAGGTTTGCTTTTGTAATGTTGTACTCGGGCCGCCACAGCGCAGCCTGTTTCCGTTCGTTGCGGCAGTCCGCCGGCGACCGCTGTACCCGGCCCTAGCAGGATACCCCCGCCTCGGCCAGCAGTGGGTCGAGCCTGCCGGCCCGGGAAAGCGCCAGCAGATCGGTATACCCGCCCACGTGAGTGGCGCCGATCCAGATCTGCGGCACGGTACGCTGGCCGGTCTGTTCCAGCAGCCAGGCGCGTTGCCGTGCATCACCATCCACCGCGATATCGTCGAAGGGGATGTTGTGGTCGCGGAACCACTGCCGGGCAGCCACACAATAGGGGCAAAAACGGGTGCCGTAAAGAACCACCTGAACCATGAGCGTACTACTTCACCAGCGGCAGGTTCTGATTGCTCCACTCGGTCATGCCGCCCGACAGCCGACGCACTTCAAAACCCTGCTTGCGCAGCAGTTTGCCCACCGATCCGGCATGCTGGCCCATCTTGTCGGCCAGCACGATGGTGCGGCTGCGATACTTTTCCAGCTGGTCCACGGAGGACGCCATCTTCTGGTGCGGTATGTGCAGCGCACCGGTGACATGACCGGCATCGAACTCCTTGCGTTCACGCACGTCGACCAGCACGGCCTCATCCGCATTGAGCATGCGGGTCAGCTCATGGGCCGATATCGGCTTGCCCGACGCCTTGCGCTCGTTGAAGGCAAAGAGGTAGATGAGCACGAGCAGAGCACTGACCAGCAGCCACTGCTCGCTGATGAAAATAAAGAAATCCACCGCGAAGAAATCCCAGTTGCGTGAAAGCGCGCCAGTATACCAGCCGCCATGGCACGGCAACAGCGCCGTGGCCACGCCCGCCCCGAGGCTGTAAAATCGACCGCTTGACGCACCGCCTGCCGGGCATTCATGTACCACACCTGTGTGAGCCAGTGATGACAGAACCCACCTCGCCCGCCCGACCAACCACCCTGCTGCTGATCCTCGACGGCTTCGGCCACAGCGACAGCACCGAGCACAACGCCATCGCGGCCGCGGCAACGCCGACCTGGGACCGCCTGTGGCGCGATCAGCCCCACACCCTGGTGGCCACCTCCGGGCTCGCCGTCGGGCTGCCCGAGGGCCAGATGGGCAACAGCGAAGTGGGCCACATGACACTGGGCGCCGGCCGGGTGGTCTATCAGAACTTCACCCGCATCAACAAGGCCATCGATGACGGCGAGTTCGACCGCAACCCCGCCTACAACAACGCCATCGATGCCGTGCTGGCCCGCAATGGCGCGCTCCACATTCTCGGACTGCTGTCCCCCGGCGGCGTCCACAGTCACGAGGAACACATCCACGCCATGGTCCGGCTGGCGGCGAGCCGCGGCGTGGAGCGCATCTTCGTGCACGCCTTCCTCGACGGTCGCGACACGCCTCCCCGCAGCGCGCAGCCCTCGCTCGCAGCCCTCGATGCCCTGTTGGCCCGCATCGGCCGCGGTCGCATCGCGAGCGTCTGCGGCCGCTACTACGCCATGGATCGCGATCAGCGCTGGGAGCGCACCGCAGCCGCCTACGACCTGCTCACCCTCGGCAGCGCCCCGGCCCACGCCAGCAGCGCACTCGAAGCACTGGCGCAGGCCTACGCCCGGGACGAGAGCGACGAGTTCGTGCAGCCCACCGTGGTGACGCCCGACGGTGCCGATGCGGGCATCATTGCCGACGGCGACGCCGTGATCTACATGAACTTCCGCCCCGACCGGGCGCGCCAGCTCACCCAGGCCCTGACCGACCCGGATTTCGACGGTTTCGAGCGCCGTGCACAGCCGAAGCTGGCCGATATGGTCATGACCACCGAGTACGCTGCCGACCTGAAGGCCAACTGCGCCTTCCCGCCGGAAAACCTGGTCAATTCCTTCGGGGAGCACCTCGCCCGCCAGCACAAGAGCCAGCTGCGCATCGCCGAGACCGAGAAGTACGCCCACGTCACCTTCTTCTTCAGCGGCGGGCAGGAGAGCGCCTTTGCCGGCGAGGATCGCATCCTGGTGCCCTCCCCGAGGGTTGCCACCTACGACCTCAAGCCCGAAATGAGCGCGCCCGAGGTCACCGACAAGCTGGTGGAGGCCATCCGCAGCGGCCGGTACGACGCCATCGTGTGCAACTACGCCAATGGGGACATGGTGGGTCATACCGGTGTGTTCAAGGCTGCGGTCAAGGCCGTTGAAACCCTCGACGGCTGCCTGGAAACCATCGTCAGCGCCCTGCAGGAAAGCGGCGGACAATGCCTGATCACTGCGGATCACGGCAACGTCGAGGAAATGTTCGATGCCGACACAGGCCAGGTGAGCACCCAGCACTCCACCCTGCCGGTGCCGCTGGTCTATGTGGGGCCCAGATCGATCACCCTGCGCGACGGCGGATCACTCGCGGACATCGCCCCGACCCTGCTGGCATTGATGGAGCTGGAACAGCCGGCCGAGATGACCGGGCGCAGCCTGCTCGCACCCTGACCAGCGCCCGTGTCTCGCCGCCTGCTGTCGACCCTTGCGGTCCTCGTGTTGTGGGTAAACCCCACCGCTCACGCCGATGACGCCCGCGAGCACCAGCGCCAGCTCGATGCGGTTCAGCAACAGATCCGCTCCGTACAGCAGGCCATCAACAACCGTCGCGGTGAGCATCGCCGCCAGCAGCGGGCACTGCAGGAAACCGAGGAAGCCGTAGCAGCGGTACACCGCAACATGGACCGCCTTGAAGACCGCAACCGCGAGCTCGGCAGCGAGCTGGAGGCCCTGGCTGATCGTGAGTCCTCCCTGTTCACGGCCATCGCCCGTCAGCGGGAACGCATCGCCCAGGATCTCGCCTCCGCCTACCGGCTCGGCCGGGAAGAGACCCTCAAGCTCATCCTCAACCTCGAGGACCCCCACGAGCTGAGCCGGGCACTGCGCTATTACGATTATTTTCTGGAGGCCCGTCAGGAGCGCATCGATCGTTTCCAGGACACGCTGGCCGAGCTGGATGAGGTGCGCGCCTCCATCAGCGATCGCCAGCAGGCGCTCGACGACCAGCGACTCAAGGTGGCCGCCGAGGAAGCCCGCCTGCGAGAGCAACTGGCCCTGCGACAGCAGGCATTGGAAGACCTCAACCGACAGCTCGCCCGAGACGACGGCGAGCTGTCGCAACTGCAGAGCCAGCAGCAGGAGCTGGAGCGCCTGATCCGCACCATCCAGGAGGCCATCACCCGGCTCTCGCCGGCCGAGGAACAGCAACCCTTCCCGCAGCGACGGGGCCAGCTCGAGTGGCCGGCCAAGGGCGACCTGCAGCACCGCTTCGGCAATCGCCGCAGCGCCAGCCTCAACTGGGACGGCTGGCTGATCCGCTCCGAGGAAGGCAGTCCAGTCAGGGCCGTGCACGGCGGCCGAGTGGTGTTCGCCGACTACCTGAGGGGCCACGGTCTGCTGATCATCATCGATCACGGCAGCCAGTACCTGTCCCTCTACGCCCACAACCAGGTGCTGCTGAAGGAAATCGGCGACTGGGTCAGCGCCGGCGAAGTGCTGGCCCGGGTCGGCAACTCGGGCGGACTCGATCAGGCATCGCTCTACTTCGAACTGCGCCACCGCGGCCAGCCCACCAATCCGGCCCCCTGGTTCCGCTCGGGCAGTTGATGGCCCACGGCCGCCAAAGCAGGTGAACTGGTTGCCGATTCGGGCTAGACTGCGGTTTTGCCCCGGTTTGTCATTCTGGAACGATTCAGCATGGTTCGACAGTCCTTACGATCCATGGCACTGGCCTTCAGCGCCACCTGTGCCCTCAGCGTCAATGCCGCCACCCCCGGGGACGCCGAGCTGCCCCTGGAGGAGTTGCGCCTGTTCGCCCAGGTGTTCGACCAGATCCGCCAGGCTTACGTGGATGAGGTCGACGACACCACGCTGCTGCAACAGGCCATCTCCGGCATGCTGCAGGGGCTGGATGCGCATTCGGCGTATCTGGCCGAGGACGCCTATCAGGACCTTCAGGAAAGCACCTCTGGCACCTTCGGCGGCATCGGCATCGAGGTGGGGCTCGAGGACGGCTTCATCAAGGTGGTCAGTCCCATCGACGACACCCCCGCCCAGCGCGCCGGACTCCAGGCCGGCGACCTCATCATCAAGATCGACGAGCAGCTGGTGAAAGGGCTGACCCTGCAGGAGGCGGTTGGCAAGATGCGTGGCCCGCGCGGCAGCGAGATCCGCCTGTCGGTGCTGCGCGAGGGCAGCGGCACACCGCTGGAGCTGACCCTGGTGCGCGACACCATCCGCGTCAGCAGCGTACGCAGCCACCTGCTCGAGCCCGGTTTCGGCTATCTCCGCATAGCCCAGTTCCAGGAAGGCACCGCGCGGCAGTTCCGCAACGCCATCCGGCAGCTCGAAAAGGACAGCGACAAGGGACTGAAGGGACTGGTTCTGGATCTGCGCAACAACCCCGGCGGGCTGTTGCAGGCCTCCGTCGACGTGGCCAACTCGCTGCTGGAGGACGGCGCCATCGTCTCCACCCGGGGCCGCATTACCGGCGCCAACAGCCATGCCTATGCCACCAGCGGCGACCTGCTGGACGGCCTGCCCGTGGTTGTCCTGATCAACGGCGGTACCGCATCCGCGGCCGAAATTGTCGCCGGCGCCCTGCAGGACCACCGTCGGGCGCTCGTCATCGGCACACGCAGCTTCGGCAAGGGGTCGGTACAGACCGTTTTGCCACTGGACGAAAAACGCGCGATAAAGCTCACCACCGCCCGCTACTACACACCGAGCGGCCGGTCGATCCAGGTGGACGGCATCGCCCCCGACATTGTGGTGGAAAGAGCCACCATCCAGCCCATCGGTGACGGCGAACAGGTCACCGAGTCGAGCCTGCAACGGCATCTGCGCAACGACAGCGGCGGCAGCCGCGGCCGCCAGCAGGACCCAGAGCCTGCCTCGCCCATCGAGGACAACCAGCTGTTCGAAGCCCTGAACATTCTCAAGGGGCTGACCATCCTGTCGAGCCCGCCGCCAGCCACAGAAGGCATCTGAGCAGCCGAAACCGACAGGACACCAATCGCCCGACGAACGGTCGATTTTTTTGACTCAACGCACTTTTCGAACTATAACTAACACTAATCTGAAAAGAGGGTCTGTGATGAAAGCGATACCGAGAACCGGGGAAGAGGGCACGCGTGTACCGGTGAGGGGCGAGCGCTTTTTCAAACTCGAGCACTTCTGGTTCTTTGCCACCCGGGAGGGTGCTGCTGTCGGTCCCTATGACACCAAGAGCGAGGCCATGCAGGGCGTCCAGCACTTTATCGCTTTCGCCCGCAACGCCAACCGGCGCACTCTCGACATCTTTGCCCCAGGTGGCCAGCGCGCCGCTTCCTGACCTTGTCGGCCAGCACGCTGCCCTGAACCCGTCTGCCCGGGACCATCCATCCCGGGCGCTCCCGACTGCGTCAGCTCTTGCCCAGCCCAGCTAGAGCCGCACTTCGATGCCATGCTCGGCCATGTACGCCTTGGCCTCCGCTACGCTGTGCTCACCAAAATGGAAGATGCTCGCGGCCAGTACTGCGTCGGCGCCGCCTTCCAGCACCCCATCCACCAGATGCTGCAGGTTCCCCACGCCACCCGAGGCGATCACCGGCACTTCGACGGCGTCGCTGACCGCCCGGACCAGGCGCAGGTCGAAGCCGTCCTTGGTGCCATCCCGATCCATGCTGGTCAGCAACACTTCACCGGCGCCATAACCGGTCATGCGCGTGGCCCATTCCACCACGTCGATGCCCGTGCCACGGCGGCCGCCGTGGGTGAATATCTCCCAGCGCGGCGGCTCCGCCCCCTCGCTGACACACTTGGCGTCGATGGCGATGACGATGCACTGGGAGCCGAAACGCTCGGCGGCGGCGCGCACGAACTCGGGGTCACGCACGGCGGCGGAGTTGATGCTAACCTTGTCGGCGCCGGCATTCAGCAACGCGCGGATATCCTCGAGGGTGCGCACACCGCCCCCCACGGTCAGCGGGATAAAGACCTCGCTGGCCATGCGCTCCACCGTGTGCAGCGTGGTGTCGCGCTCCTCGTGACTGGCAGTAATGTCGAGAAAGGTAATTTCGTCGGCACCCTGCTCGTTGTAGCGCTTGGCGATTTCCACCGGATCGCCGGCGTCGCGAATGTCCGTGAAGCGGACGCCCTTGACGACGCGGCCATTGTCCACGTCGAGGCAGGGGATGATTCGTTTGGCGAGACCCATCAGTCGTTCTCCCAGGGCTCGAACAGGTGGCCCAGTTTGCCGGCCTTGGTGGCCAGGTAATGAACATTGTGCGGGTTGCTGCCCGCCTGGAGAGGCACGCGCTCCACCACCTCGACACCCAGCTGCTGCAACGCGGCCACCTTGCGCGGGTTGTTGGTCATCAACCGTACGCGCTCGATACCCAGGTGTGTCAACATCGGCAGGCAGATGTCGTACTCCCGCTGGTCGGCGCCGAACCCCAGGCTCTCGTTGGCCTCGACGGTATCGGCACCCTGATCCTGCAGGTGGTAGGCCCGAATCTTG
>JBJHAZ010000063.1:0-9059 GCA_050485225.1 Gammaproteobacteria bacterium | reverse complement strand
ATAATAATGAGTGGCAGCATTTGCCAGCCGAGCCAGGCGCCCAGCGCGGCCAGCAGCTTGAAGTCGCCGTGCCCCATGCCTTCCTTGCCGGTAAGCAGCCTGAACACCCAGTACACGGACCACAGCACGAGATAGCCGGCCGCGGCGCCGATGACCGCATCACCCAGCGGCACGAACAGGCCGCCGATGTTGGCCAGCAGGCCCAGCCACAACAGCGGCAGTGTGATGGCGTCAGGCAGTAGCTGGGTATTGAAGTCGATGACGGTGAGCCCGAGCAGGCTCCAGGTGAACACCAGCAGCAGGCCGGCCTCGGGTGTGACGCCAAATTGGGTGGCAATCACCAGGGTCAGCACGGCGGATGCCAGCTCCACCAGCGGGTATTGGGGCGAGATCCGGGCCTGGCAGTGTCGGCAGCGCCCCCGCAGGAGCAGGTAGCTGATCACCGGCAGGTTCTGCCAGGGGCGGATCGGCGTCTCGCAGTGAGGACAGCGTGAGGCGGGCACCAGCAGGTTGAAGCTCGCGGGTGGTGCGGTATCCGGCTCCACGCCCAGGAAATCGCGGGCATCGCGCTGCCAGCTTGCCTGGAGCATGACCGGCAGGCGGTAGATCACCACGTTGAGAAAGCTGCCCACCAGCAAGCCGACGGTCAGCGCGGCGACCCACAGGGCGGGGCCGGACAGCAGCGGTGATTCCATGAATCAGATCACGCTGCCGAGCTGGAAGATCGGCAGGTACATGGCGATCAGCAGTGCGCCCACGAGCACGCCCAGCACGGCCATGATCATGGGCTCGAGCAGGGTGGTGAGGTTGTCCACGGCGTTGTCCACGGACGCCTCGTAGTGGTCGGCGGCCTTGGCCAGCATTTCGTCCAGCGCACCCGACTCCTCACCGATGGAGGTCATCTGCAGTACCAGGACCGGGAAGTTCTGGGTGGCGCGCATGGCGGTGTGCAGCTGGACACCGGCGGTCACGTCCTCGCGCACCTTGAGAATGGCGTCGCGGTATACGGCATTGCCGGCGGCGCCGGCCACCGAGGTGAGTGATTCCACCAGGGGCACGCCGGCGGCAAAGGTGGTGGAGAGCGTGCGGGCGAAGCGGGCCACAATGGCCTCATAGACGATGTTGCCCACTACCGGCAGCTTCAGGGTGTACTTGTCCACTGCATAGGAAAAGCGGGGTGAGCGCCGTTTGCCCTGCTGGAACCCGATGCCGATGGCAATCACTGCCAGCAGGACGATCAGCCAGTAGCGTTGTGCCACCTCGGATATGTGCAGCACCAGCTGTGTAAAGGCGGGCAGATCGGCGCCGAAGCCCTGGAACGTTTCGGCAAACACCGGCACCACCTTCACGAGCAGCACGCCGGTGACCACGATGGCCACTACCACCACCGCCGCCGGGTATGTAAGTGCCTTGCGGATCTTGGCCTTGAGGGCTTCGGTTTTTTCCTTGTAGGTGGCGATGCGGTCGAGCATGGCCTCGAGGGAGCCGGATTGCTCGCCGGCTTCCACCAGGCTGCAGAACAGGTCGTCGAAGTATTTGGGGTGGCGCCTCAGGGCCACGGCAAACCCGGTCCCTGAAGCCACCGTGTCACGGATGTCGCGGATCATGTCGCGCAATGTGGGTTTCTCGGCGCCGTCGGCGACGATGTCGAAGCTCTGTACCAGCGGCACGCCGGCCTTCATCATGGTGGCCATCTGGCGGGTGAAGGTGGCGATGTCGGCGGGCTTGATCGGCTTGGAGCCGCCGAACAGGGGCTTGGGCTTCTTCTTGATGCTGGTGGCCGCGATGCCCTGCTGCAGCAGTTGCGCGCGCACCACGGAGGCGCTCACGCCCTTGGTTTCGCCCTGAATGGGTTTGCCCTTGCGGGTCTTGCCCTTGTAGATATAGGTGGTCAGTGCCTGGTCTGCCGGTGCAGTTGCCATGTTGCTCCCCCGCTTTATGGTCCCTGTTATGTATGCTGGTTATGGTGTGTTTTAGTCCTTGGTTATCCGGTTCGCCTCTTCGAGGCTGATCATGCCCCAGGCGGCCTTGCGCAGCGCCGATGTCCGCAGGTTGCGGAAGCCTTCCTTGTGAGCGGCCTTGGCGATCTCGAGGGAGTTGCTGCCTTCCATGATCATGGTCTGGATGGTCGGCGTGATCCGCAGTACTTCATAGATACCGACCCGGCCCTTGTAGCCGTTGGAGCAGTGGGCACAACCGACCGCGTGGAACAGGGTCATTTCCTCCCGGGGAATCCCGCATTGGTCGAAACCCTCCGCGGTGAGGATCTGGTCGGGAATGTCGTCCGCCGGACGGCGGCACTTGGTACACAGTCGCCGGGCCAGTCGCTGGGCCATGATGAGGTTCACCGAGGTGGCGACGTTGAAGGCCGGCACGCCCATGTTGAGCAGTCGTGTCAGGGTTTCGGGCGCGCTGTTGGTGTGCAGCGTCGAGAGCACCAGGTGACCGGTCTGTGCCGCCTTGATGGCAATTTCGGCGGTCTCCAGGTCGCGGATCTCCCCCACCATGATCACGTCCGGGTCCTGTCGCAGGAAAGCGCGCAGTGCGTTGGCGAAGTTGAGGCCGACCCGTGGATGCACCTGCACCTGGTTGATGCCTTCGAGGTTGATCTCCACCGGGTCTTCCGCGGTGGAGATGTTGCGCTCGGCGGTGTTGAGAATATTCAGGCCGGTATAGAGCGAGACGGTCTTGCCGCTGCCGGTGGGACCGGTCACCAGAATCATCCCCTGGCTCAGGCCGAGGGCGTGGGTGTAGGCCTCGCGCTGGTCGTCCTCGTAGCCCAGGGCCTCGATGCCGAGCTGGGCGCTGGCGGGGTCGAGCACCCGCAGCACGATCTTTTCGCCGTACAGGGTGGGCAGGGTGCTGACCCGGAAGTCGATGGCCTTGTTCTTCGACAGCCGCACCTTGATGCGGCCGTCCTGGGGTACGCGGCGCTCGGAAATATCGAGCTGGGACATGACCTTGAGGCGGGCGGCCAGGCGCGGCGCCAGATTGTTCGGCGGCCGGGTCACCTCCTGCAGGATACCGTCGGTCCGATAGCGCACACGGTAGTTCTTTTCGTAGGGTTCGAAGTGGATGTCCGAGGCCCCGGTGCGAATGGCGTCGATCAGCAGCTTGTTGATGAACCGGACGATGGGGGCGTCGTCGGAGTCGGCGCCGATTACATCGTCGTCATCACCCTTCTGGGACTCGATGTCGATGTTGTCGAGGTGCCCCTCCAGGTCGCCGAGCGCGGTGTCGATCTCGGCATCGCCCTGTTTGCTGAGGTACTGCTCGATGGCGGCCTCGAGCTTGTCGTATTCCACCACCACCGTGTCCACCGCCAGGCCGGACTGGAAGCGAAGCTCGCTGATGGCCTGGTTGTTGGTGGGGTCGTAGGTGCCCACGAACAGGCGGTTGCCCCGGGTGTACAGGGGCAGCGTCATGTGCTTGCGCACCAGCTTGGGGTCGACCACCTCGGTGGGCAGGACCTGCGGATTGTGAACGCTCAGGTCGTAGAGGGGGGTGCTGTATTCGTCGGAAGCGATTTCCGCCACGACCTTGGCGGACAGGGCGTGGCTGGTCACTACTTCCTTGATAAAGTTGGACTTTTCCTGCTCCGACCGTTGCAGCAGGCTGAGGGCGGTGGCTTCGTCCAGAAGCCCTTCGCTCACGAAGCGCTTGGGTAACCCGCGCAGACTGGTGGCGATATTCATGGGGTCCAACTCATGTTTTCATGTCTTTCGAACGTCGATCATCGACAATATCGGCTGACATTACAAGATGCTTATGGTGACCACCTGCGGTGATACTTGCAGTTCGCCGGCCGTCGACTGTGGTCATCAGTTCGGCTCCAGCGCGATCCGCATCGACAGGTCGATGGCGCGGCAGTGCTTGGTGAGCGCGCCACTGGAGATGAAATCGACCCGGAAGTCCCGCAGACGCTCGATGGTGGCGTGCGTGACATTACCGGAAATCTCGAGGCGGGCGCGTCCATCGACCCGCTCACCGGCGGTGCGAATGTCGGCGTCGCTGAAGTTGTCCAGCATGATGATGTCGCTGCCGGCCTCCAGCGCCTGCTGCAGCTCATCGAGGTTTTCCACCTCCACCTCCACCGGCTTGCCGGGCGCCAGCGCGCGCGCCTGGCGGACGGCCCTGTCGATGCCGCCGCAGGCGATGATGTGGTTTTCCTTGATCAGAAAGGCGTCGTAGAGGCCGATGCGGTGGTTGGTGCCGCCGCCGACCCGCACCGCATGCTTCTGCGCCAGGCGCAGGCCGGGAAGGGTCTTGCGGGTGTCGAGCAGGGTGATGCCGGTGCCCTGCAGCAGTTGGACGTACTCGCGGGTGGTGGTGGCGGTGCCGGACAGGGTCTGCAGGAAGTTGAGCGCGGCGCGCTCGCCGGTCAGCAGGCTGCGCGCCGCTCCGTCCAGGGTCAGCAGCACCTGGTCCGGCTCGACCGCGTCGCCTTCGGCCACGTGCCAGTGCAGCTCGACGGCGGGATCGAGCTGGCGAAAGACCTCGTCAACCCAGGGGCGGCCGCTGATGACCGCGGCCTCCCGCGTGATTACGGTGCCGCGAGCCGCCACGTCGGCGGGGATGAGTTGCGCCGTGATATCGCCGTCGCCGATGTCCTCGTGCAGGGCGCGGCGGACGCTGTCCTGGATGTCTGCTGCCAGTGTGGGTTCGATAACCATGGTTGTATTCCCCTTTCCGGTCGCGGATTATATCAGTACTGACGCCGCTCTCGAGCGCCTGTGTCGGGGAGGATAAGGGGTAGGGAGCCGTTCAATGATCGATGCGTGCGGGTGGTTTGCCGAGGCCAGACCGGTCATCTCGCCGAACGCCAACGAGCGCCCGCCGGGTTGTGCGGTGAGCCTGTTGGTGATTCACAACATCAGCCTGCCGCCGGGCTGTTTCGGCGGGGATCATGTGGAGCAGTTCTTCCGCAATCGCCTCGATCCCGGCCTGCATCCCTACTTCCGCACCATCGCTTCCCTCAAGGTGTCTGCCCATCTGTTCATCCGTCGCGACGGCGAGCTGGTCCAGTTCGTGTCGCTGGACCGCCGCGCCTGGCATGCCGGTCGCAGTGCTTTTCAGGGCAGGGAGGAGTGCAACGACTATGCCGTGGGTATCGAGCTTGAGGGCAGCGATGACCTGACCTACAGCGATGCCCAGTATCGCACGCTGATCGAGTGCTGCCGCCAGTTGCTGCGGCACTATCCCGGCTTGTCGCCCGGGCGCATCGTCGGTCACAGTGACATCGCCCCGGGCCGCAAGACCGACCCGGGGCCGGCTTTCGACTGGTTGCGGTTGCGAGCCGCTCTGGATGATGGGCTCGTGGAGGGGGAAGCATGACATTTCTGGTGCTGATCGTCGGCCTGCTGGTACTGCGGTTTGGTGGTGAACTCGGCCGGTTGCAGCGGGACCACTGGTTTGACGGGTGGCGTGCCCGCCTGGCCTCGGCGACGCCCCTGCAGCAACGCCCTGCGCTGCGGGCCTTGCTGGCGGCGGCCGTGCCGGCGCTGGCGCTGGCGCTGCTCCTGTGGCTGCTGCGGGACCTGTGGCTGGGACTGCCGGCCTTTGCGATCAGTCTGCTGGTGCTGTTGTACAGCTTCGGCCGGGGCGATCTCGAGGGCGACCTGGCGGCCTATCGCGCGGCGGTCGGCCGCGGTGATACTCAGGCGGCCTACCACGATGCGGCGCCCTTCAGTCCCGCCGGTCGGGAGAGCGAGGCACAGGACTGGCCCGGGTTGCAGGCCGATCTGGAGGCCGGTTTGACGTACCGGCTGTTCGAGCGGGAGTTTGCGGTCGTCTTTCTGTTCGCGGTGCTCGGTCCCGCGGGCGCGTTGCTGTACCGACTGAGCCACCTGCTGGCGCAACCGGTGGCGCCGCCGCCGGATGAGGGAGAGGAAGCGGCGGCGGTCACCGCGGACGAGGAAAGCGAGGTCGGCGCCCGGCTGGTCCACGGGCTCGAGTGGCTGCCGGCGCGACTGCTGGTTGCAAGTCTGGCGGTGGTGGGCAATTTTGTTCCGGTGATGCAGCGCTTCCCCGGCTGGCTGTTCAGCGCCTTGGCGGCCGCGCCCCTGCTCGCCGAGGCGGTCCGGTCCGCCCTGGTGCTGCAGCGGGAGGATCTCGAACAGCCCGGTGGTCTGGAATGGGTAACTGCGGTGGAGGATCTGCTGCGCCGCGCCCTGATTTTCTGGGTGCTGGTGGTGGCGCTGCTGGTGCTGTTCTTCTGAGGTCGGCCGGGCGGCCCGTGCGCGGCTGGGGCGTCAGTCGATGCCGAGCTTCTTCAGCTTGTAACGTAGTTGCCGGTAGGTGATGCCGAGCAGACTGGCGGCGGCGGTCCGGTTCCAGCGCGCCTTCTGAAGGGCGTCCTCGATCACCTTGCGTTCGATGTCGGCCAGATAATCGTCAATCGAACCCTCGGCCAACTCGGGGACGCCGACGCCGGTCGCGCTCTCGGCGGGCCGGGTCAGGCACTCGGCTGACAGCTGCAGGTCCTCGCTGTCGATGCGGTTGCCTTCGCACAGCGTGAACGCCCGCTCGAGAATGTTCTCCAGCTCGCGCACATTGCCTGGAAAGTGGTACTCCCGCAGCTTGTCGAGCGCCGCCCCGGTCAGTGCGGGGGTCGGGCAGCCCGCCTGCCGGGCCATCTCCTCCAGGATCCTGGCGGCCAGTGGCGCGATATCCTCGACGCGCTGGCGCAGGCTGGGCATGGCGATCTCGATGACGTTGATGCGGTAGAACAGGTCCTGGCGGAAGCTGCCGTCGGCTACCGCCTGCGGGAGGTTGCGGTGGGTGGCGCTGAGGACGCGTACGTCGATGGGGATTTCCCGTTCCTGGCCGACCGGCCGCACGGCCTTCTCCTGAATCGCGCGCAGTAGCTTGACCTGCATGGCCAGGGGCAGGTCGGCAATCTCGTCGAGAAACAGGGTGCCGCCCTCGGCCGCCTGGAACAGCCCCGGCTTGTCCTGCAGGGCGCCGGTGAAGCTGCCCTTGCGGTGACCGAAGAACTCGCTCTCCATCAGCTCGGTGGGCACAGCGCCACAGTTGACCGCAATGAAGGGGCCGTCTCGCCGCGGCCCCAGGTTGTGAATGGCGCGTGCCGCCAGTTCCTTGCCGCTGCCGGACTCGCCACTGATCAGCACCGGTGCCTGGCTGCGCGCCACCTTGCCGATCTGCTGGCGCAGGCGCTGAATCTCGGGCGATGTGCCGGTGAGGCGGGTGGCGCCTTCGTCACTCATGGGCCGGGCGATATCCAGCGCCAGCGCGGTGCGCACCAGGTCCCGCAGTCGCTTGAGTTCCACTGGCTTGGAGACGAAGTCGAAGGCGCCTTTCTTGAGGGCCTCCACGGCCTTGTCCACGTTGCCGTGGGCCGTGATGACGGCCACCGGCATGCGCGGGCAGTGTTCCTGTATCCACTCCACCAGATCGAGGCCGTCGCCGTCGGGCAGGCGCATGTCGGTCAGGCAGAGGTCGTAGTGCTGTCGGGTCAGGTGCGCGCGTGCCTCCTCGAGGTTCTCCGCCTCGCAGCACTGGATGTCCATGCTCTGCAGGGTCATGGACAGCAGTTCGCGCAGGTCCGGTTCGTCGTCGATGATCAGTGCAGTGTGGGTCATGACGTCTCTGAATCCATTCGGGGCAGCAGCCGGTCGGGATGTGCGAAACCGATTCGGAAGCACGCGCCCCTGTCGGCGGGTGTACAGGTCAGTGTGGCGTAGTTTACTTCGCACAATTCCTTGGCGATATACAACCCCAGCCCGGTGCCGCTGTTGGAGGTGGTGAAGAAGGGGTCGAACACCCGGCTGCGATCTTCGGGGCGGATGCCGGCGCCAAAGTCGCTGATGTCCAGGCACGGCAGCCGGGTGGCGCGGTCCGGCGTCGAAGTCAGGCGCGCGCGGTACTCGCCGGCGTGCTCGAAGCTGTGGCGCAGCGCGTTGTCGAGCAGGTTGCGCACCACCTGCGCCAGCTGGTCCGGGTCGAAGATCACTTCCGGTTCGGGTGAGTGCAGATCGAACTCCAGGATCGGCGTGAAGGACAGGGATTCGCGGTATTCCTCGGCAAACTCCCGCAGCCAGCTGTTGAGCGGCAGGCGCTGCAGCCGGGGTGGCCGGCGACGGGACAGCGAGAGGATGTTCTCGATGATGGTATTTACCCGATCCGACTGTCGCTTGATGATGCCGGCCAGTCGCTGCTGGCTTGCCTCGTCGACACCGCTGCCTTCCAGCAGCAGCTGGGCGGCGTGACTGATGGCGCCGAGCGGATTGCGGATCTCGTGGGCAATGCTGCCGGTGAGGTGACCGAGGGAGGCCAGCTTCAGCTGCTGGGCGGTTTCCGCGAGGCTGCGGGTGTCCTCGATGAAGATCAGTGTCTGGTCGCCGTCGCTGCGGTGGAGGCGGGCGAAGTTGGCCTGGATCCGGTGGCTCGCGGAGGGGTAGGGCGTGAACGGTGCCGGGCGTTCGCGGGGCTGGATCCGCCACTGCTCAAGGCGCTGGCCCAGGGGCGATGTCTCGGTGAGCGGTTGCGTCGGCATGGGCGCGGTACCGCTGGTGCCGCCACCGAGCAGGGAAATGGCGGCACTGTTGATCAGCTGCACACGGTCGTCCTCGTCGATCACAAGGATGCCGGTGTGCATGCGTTCGACAATCAGTTCGTTGAGCCGCTGCAACTGACGGGACTGACGGGCGCGCACTTCCGCCTCCAGCTGGGCGCTGCGCACCCGGCTGGACACCCACCAGAAGGTGCTGGCGGTGGCAAACAGCAGGATACCGAGGATGCCGGCGAGGAAGAGGTTCTGTTCACCGGTGCCGCGCAGGTTGATCGCGGCGATGGACTCGATCAGCGTGCCGATCGTGCCCAGGGCCGCGAGCAGCAGCGCCAGTTGCAGCGACAGGAGCATGCTGCCGGCGGCCACCGTGATCAGCAGCAGCAGGCCGACGCCGCTGGACAGCCCGCCGGAAGCATGGCTCATCAGCACCAGGGCGACCACGTCGACGATCAGCGTCATCAGGAAAGTATTGAGGTGGCGCTCCATCGCCGTCAGGCGCAGCAGGCTCAGGGCCGCCAGGGAGAACACC
>JBJHAZ010000062.1:0-9101 GCA_050485225.1 Gammaproteobacteria bacterium | reverse complement strand
CAGTGGTGGCGGCAAGCGTTTGATGACCCATCAGGTTATGATCGACAATTCCGGGTTGGCAACAGGCTCAACAGCGCCGGCTCGACCGACGCGGCCCGCGATTCTACAACACATGGGACTCCGGCTCGTGCCTGTCGTCACCGAACCCGCCGCGCCCCACTCTCCCCCGCACAACCCGAGGACACCCGACTCACCATGGATCCCGTCGCCCACACCCTCACCGGCGCCGCACTGGCGGGCGCCGGTCTTCGCCGGATCACGCCCCTGGCGACCGCCACCCTGCTGCTGGCCGCCAATGCACCGGACGTGGATGCGGTGCTGATGTTTGCCGGGGATTACATGGATCTGGCTCACCGACGCGGCCTCACCCACGGGCTGCCGGCCATGGTGGTGCTGACCTTCGCACTGACGGGACTGATGCTGCTGTGGGATCGATACGTGCGTCGGCGGCGCTGGCCCGACGCCCTGCCCGCCCGCGCCGGCCCGCTGCTGCTGGTGGCGGCCATCGGCATGATCAGCCACCCGCTGCTCGACTGGCTCAACAATTACGGCATGCGCTGGCTGATGCCCTTCGAGAACCGCTGGAGCTATGGGGACGCCCTGTTCATCATCGATCCCTGGGTCTGGCTGGTGCTCGGCGGCCTGTGCTTCCTGATGTGGTCGCAATCGCGCGGGGCCCTGCTGGCTTGGGGCAGCTTCTGGATCGCCACCTCGTGGCTCGTGCTGACCAGCCCCTTCGCCCCCCAGCTCACCCGGGCGCTCTGGATTGCGGGCCTGGTAGCGCTGGCGGCCCTGCGCTGGCGGCAGTCGATACCGCCGTCGCCTCGCGCCGCGCAATGGGTACTGGCGGTGACCGTGGCCTATATGAGCCTCAACATACTGGCGAACCTGCCCGCCCGGGCCGAGATACGCCAGGTACTGGAGAGCGAGGGGCTCGGCCCCGTCGGCGCTGTGATGATCGGCCCGGCACCGGGCAACCCCTTTCGCGGCAACGTCGTCGCCGAGGCCGACGATCGCTACTATCTGGGCGACTGGAACTGGCTTGCCCGGCCCCGCTTCGCCTTCGATGGCGCCACCATCCCCAGCAACATGGACGACCCGCAGGTGGTCGCCGCCGGTGAGACCGTGCCCACCAATCGCTTTCTGATCTGGTCGCGATTTCCCTATGCGGTTTTCGGAGAAGACGAGCGCGGGCCGTTTGTCCGCTTTGGCGACGCCCGCTACCCGCAGGACCGGGGACCGGCCCGCGGGCCGAGAGTGTATCTGGAGGACCTGTAGTTGCGGCTCAGACCCGCATGCCGGACGGCAAGCGGGTCTGCGCCCAGCGCTCCACATCGGGCCCGGGCAAAGGACTGCAGATGAAGTAGCCCTGGGCGCGATCACACCCAAGGTCGCGCAGGTAGGCGAGGGTGTCGCGGTCCTCCACACCCTCGGCCACCGAACGCATGTCGAAACTGTTCGCCAGCTCGACGATGGAGCGCACCACCGAGCGCGCTTCGGAGGATACGTTCACCTCGGTAACGAACCGCTTGTCCACCTTGAGTTCCGAAAACGGCAGCCTGACCAGCTGGTGCAGGGCCGAATGACCGGACGAGAAATCGTCGATGGAGAGGTGAAAGCCCCGCACCCGCAGCCGGGTCAGCAGGTCCAGCGGCAGCACCGAATCGCCGAGTGCGCTGGTGCCGGACAGCTCCAGCACCACCTGGTCGCTGGCAACACCGGCGTTGCGGCACAGGTCCTGCAGCTCCCCGGCAAAATCCATGTCGCCAAGGTTGGTGGTGGAAATATTGACACTGAGCGACAGCGGGTTCCAGGTCTCGGTAGCCTCCGGCGACGGCCCCGCCGCCGTGGCGCGATACCCGGCGAACCAGTCGAGCGCACGGGCGCACACATGCCGGGTCAGGGTCGGCATCAGGCCATGACGTTCGATGGCGGGAATGAAATGCTGAGGGGCGATGTAACCGGCATCGGGGTGGCGCCAGCGCGCCAGCGCCTCGAAACCCAGTATCGCACCCGAATCGCAGCTCACCTGGGGCTGGAAGGTCAGCTCGATCTGATGCTCCTCCAGTGCCGTGCGCAGGTGCGGCTCGCCGATCTCGAAGGGACGTCGGTTCACCTCGCTGGCGGTGCGCAGCAAGTGGCGGAAGCTCGGCAGCGGAGACCCGAGGTAAAACGTGTGCAACACCAGGTTGGCGAGCGTCTGCACCGCAAAGGGTTTGCCCAGGGTAGCCACCACCTCGAGGCCCCGCTCGGTGGCCGTGCGGGCGGCGGCCGAGGTGACGCGCTTGTCGGCACCACTCACCAGGATGATGCGGGCATTGCATTCGAGTTCGGCGAGGCGGCGCATGATCTCGACGCCGTCCTGGTCAGGCATGATGAGATCGAGCACCAGGCAGTCCGGCTGCCAGCTGTCGACCATCGAGAAAAAACCGTTGGGTTCGGTCGTCACGGTGGCTTCGTGGCCGGTGCGACGCACGATGTCCGCCATCAGATTGGCGACGTCGATGTCGTCGTCCAGAATCAGTACTCGACCCACAGTCATGGATATCCCCTTGTACGTGCGCGTCAACGGACCCCACAACGGAATCCATCGACCACCGCCTCCCGGCGGCATCAAGTGGGCGAGCACTCGCGAGTCGAAGGGGAAGAGGCAAACAGGTGCCGGAAAGACCGTTTGGCAGCCCCTCTATCATGAGCGCGTGCGCCGTTAGACAGGTAGCTTTGCGTCACCGCCTTTCGGCGGGTTTGCCGTTATCGTCCGATGGCATCGGACGGTTTCATTCAATAGCAAAGGTCTACCGCTTGCAACCGAAACCTGCAGTACCGGGGCGCGGTGGGCAGACACTGAACAACCCGGACGAGCGCCAGCGAAAGACCGCGACCGGCCACGCAAAGTCTGCAGCCAGACGCCGGCTAAACGCTCAGGATCCGGCTTCACTCCACCAGCTGCCACCGAGGGTGCGGTAGAGGCCGAGGGCACTGAGATAGCGCGAAAGTTCGAACTGAACATAGTTGTCCTGGCGAGTGATCAGGCTGCGCTGGGCATCGAGCAAGGTCAGATAATCGGAGGCGCCGGCGCGATAACGCAGATCGGCCAGTTCGTAGGCGCGCTCGGCCAGTAACAGGCTGCGCGCCTCGAGCTCGCGGTTGCGTTCCTGGGTGGCCAGATCGGCAAGCACACTCTCCACTTCCAGCATGGCCTGCAGCGCGGTCTGATAGTAGCTCGCCAGCGCCTCCCTCTCACCCGCTTGGGCGGCGGCGATGTCGGCACGCAGGCGGCCACCCTGGAACAGCGGCTGGGTCAGGTTGCCGGCCAGGGAGGTGGCGGTCACTCCGACACCGCCCGTCAGCAGGTTGACAGTGTTGGCACCGGCCGACAGGCGCAGGCCCGGAAACAGCGCCGCCCGGGCTACGTGTACTCCGGCACTGGCCGCCGCCAGCTGGCGTTCGGCCTGCAACAGGTCCGGCCGGCGCCGCAGCAGCTCGGCCGGCTGCTCGGGGTCGACTCGGGGCAACTGGATATCGGCCAGCGAGCGGGCTCGCAGATCGAGACTGCCCGGGGTCTGTCCGGCCAGTATCGCCAGTGCAAAGCGTGTCTGCTCGCGCGCGTTCTCCAACTCGTGGATCTGGGTGCGCTGAACAGCAACCGCCGCTTCCTGCTGCACATATTCCAGCTGCGAGGCGCTGCCTTCGCGATACTGGAGTTCGATCAGGCGCAACAGCTCCTCACTGGCCGTGAGGCTGTCCCGGGCATAGGCCAGCCGATCCTGCGCTGCCAGCCATTGCAGGTAGGCCCCGGCCAGCTCTGCCTGCAGGCTGAGCTGAGCACCGAGGTGCGCAAATTCGCTGGCTTCCAGGGCCGCCAGCGCGCCGCGCTCGCCCGCACGCACGCGGCCCCAAAGATCCACCTCGTAACCCGCGCTCAGTACGAGTCGATCGCTGTTCGAGCCGGTGCGCGTGCCATCCTGCCACTGATCGCCACGGCTCACGTTGTACCCGGCGTCCAACTGGGGAAACAGGGCCGCGCGGCTGACCGCCAACCGCGCCCGGGCCTGCTCGATTCGCTCATACGACGCCTGCAGTGAAAAATTATCGGCCAGCGCGCGGGCCATCAACGCATCCAGCTCGGGGCTGCTGAAGGCCTGCCACCACGCACCCTCGGGCACGGCGCTGTCGTCGGTCTGGACCAGCAGCTCACTGGCCCAGCCATCGGGCACGACACGTCCGGGCTCGATGTCCAGCGGCGGTGTCGATGCGCACCCGGCCAGCAGGATGCTCGCCAGCAGGCCGATGTGGCTGCGCCTGTAAAAAGCTTTTTTCCAATCGATCATGATCACGCCCCTACTCGGCCGCCAGGGCCGTGACCGGATCCAGCCGGGCGGCCTTGCGCGCCGGCAGGTAACCGAAAACCAGCCCGGTGGCGAGGGCGCACCCAAAGGCGAGGATCGACGGCATGGGGGTGAAGATGGCCGTCTGGCCCAGGTGTCCCAGACCCCTGGCGATGGCCACGCCGCTGGCGATGCCCAGAAGTCCGCCGATGCAGCACACCACCACGGCCTCGATATTGAACTGCAGCAGGATGTCGCGGCCGCGCGCCCCGGTGGCCATGCGCACGCCGATTTCCCGGGTGCGCTCGGTCACGCTGACCAGCATGATGTTCATGACGCCGATGCCGCCCACCAGCAGCGAGATGGCCGCCACCGAGCCCAGCAGCAACGCCAGGGTATTCTGGGTTTCGGACACCATCTCCAGCAGCGAGGCGGTGTTGCGCACCCGGAAGTTGTCACTCTGGTGACGGTGGGTGAGCACATCCACCACGGCCTGCTCGGCCAGATCCACATGGTCGCTGCTGTCCACCTTCACGGTGATCGAACTGAGATGGGTGCCACCGTAGAGACGCAGCGCGCCGGTGGTGACGGGCACCAGCGCAATGTCGTCCATGTCGTTGCCCCAGGAGCCGGCCCCCTTGGGCGCCAGCACACCGATCACCTGAAACAGCGCATTCTGCACCAGTACGAACTCGCCGATGGGGTCCTGATGCGGCTCGAACAGGTGGTCGACCACCGTCTGCCCAAGCACGATGACCGAGCTGTAGCGGGCCACATCGCTGTCGCCGAAAAAGGTGCCGGCGGACAGGGGCCAGTCCCGCGCACGGCCGAACCCCGCGTCCACGCCGGTAACCTCGGTACGGTAATCGCGGCTGCCGAAGCGCAGGTTGCCGTTGCTGCGCCGCTCCGAAACCACCTCGGCCACATGGGGCAGACCCACCAGCGCCAGGGCATCCTCGCGGGTCAAGGAAGTGTCCTCGCTGCCGTCACGCATGCCGCCGCCCCGGCCGGGCCGAACCACCAGCAGGTTGGTACCCTGGGCCTCGATACTGCTCAGTACCTGCTGCTTGCTGCCCTCCCCCAACGCCATCAGCGCCACCACCGCCGCTACGCCGATCACCACGCCGAGCAAGGTCAGCACACTGCGAAAGAAATTCGCCCGAAGGGATCGCAGCGCCATGTGAACCGCCTCTTCCAGGGCGGCACCCAGTTGCAGGTGGTCGTCGCCGCTGTGCCGCCCGCCCCGGGAAGGCGTCGCAGCCTCCCCAGCCGGCACCTCGCTGGTGGATTCCGCCGGGCGCGTGGTGTCGCTCAGGATCCGCCCATCGCTGATCTGGATGACACGCCGCGCCCGCGCCGCTACCTCGGCGTCGTGGGTAATCAGGATGACCGTCACCCCCTGTCGATGCAGCTCCTCCAGCAAGCCGAGCACCTCCTCGCTGCTGCGACTGTCGAGGGCGCCGGTGGGCTCATCGGCCAGCACCACCGGCGCCGCATTCATCAGGGCGCGGGCGATGGACACCCGCTGCTGCTGGCCGCCCGAGAGTTGGGAGGGCCGGTGACCGAGGCGATCGCCCAATCCCAGACGCTGCAACAGCAGGGCGGCCCGCTCGGCCCGCTCGGTGCGGGGCGCGCCGGCGTAGATGGCCGGGATTTCCACGTTTTCGAGCGCGGACCCGGTGCCCAGCAGGTTGTAGCGCTGGAACACGAAGCCGAAAAAGTTGCGCCGCACCCGCGCCAGGCGGTCGGCATCAAAGCCGGACACATCCTCGCCCGCCACCCGATAGCTGCCCACGGTGGGTGTATCCAGACAACCGATGATGTGCATCAACGTGGACTTGCCGGAGCCGGATTGGCCCATGATGGCCACGAACTCGCCGTGCTCGATGGACAGATCCACCTCATCCAGCGCGCGGATGGTCTCGCCGCCACTGCGGTAGTGCTTGCCGATACCGCGCAGCTCGATCAGCGGTACATGACGATCACCGGACCTCGTGAGCGACGCTTCCGGCGCGACGGCGCGGTTCATCGCCCACGCCCCGGGCCGCCCATGCCCATCACGCCACGGGACTGGCTTCCGGCCGGCCCGCCGGCGAGCACCCGGCCGGTGATTACCTGGTCGCCCTCCTCCAGGCCCTCCTGGATCGCCACCTCGGTACGGCTGGCCACACCAACACGCACCGGCCGCGTCTCGACACCGGCGGCGGTGACCACCTGCACCTGGTGAGCAGGGCCGCCCCGGTCGCCGCCGCGCAAGGGGCTGACCGCGCTGGCCGGCACCACGAGCGTATCGAGGGCCTCGGCGAGCACGAAGAACACCTGGGCGGTCATGGAGGTCATCAGGGCGCCGTCGGGATTATCCACATCCACCAGCACATGGTAGAGCACCACATTGTTGACGATCTCGGGCGTGGGCAGGACCTTGCGCACGGTGCCGTGCCAGCGGCGATCGGGCATGCCCAGTGTGGTGAAGTACACGGGCATGCCCTCGCGGATACGCACCACGTCCGCCTCGGACACCTCCGCCCGCACGGTCATGGTATCCAGATTGGCGATGCGCACGATGGTGGGTGCCGTCTGGCTGGCGTTGATGGTTTGGCCCTGGATGGCACTGGCGTCCACCACGGTGCCGCTCATGGGCGCGTAGATGCGGGTGTAGCCGAGATTGGCCACATCGCCGTCGAGCGAAGCCTCGGCCGCGTCGATCTGGGACTTGAGCGCCTCGATACGCGCCGCATTGGCGATCACTTCGGTTTCACTCGCCAGCAACACATCCTCACTGACGGCACGCTCGCGAAACAGGTTGGTGTTGCGTTCGAGGCGCCGCTGCGCCAGCGCCTGCTCGGCCTGCTGCAGCGCCAGCTGGGCGCGCAGGTTGTTCAACGAGGCACGGGAACTGCGGACCCGACTTTCATACACCGTGGCATCGATCTCGGCGAGCAACTGACCCTGCTCCACCTGGTCGCCGATATCCACCAGCAGCCGGTCGAGCTGGCCGGACACCTGGGTGCCCACATCCACGTAATCCCGGGGTTCCAGCGTCCCCAGCGAACCGATGGTGTCCTGTACATCACCGCGCACCACCGGAGCAGTCAGGTAATCGGGCTCGGAGGGCGAGGCAAACAGCTTGCCCAGCCCCCAGTAGCCCAGGACAACCAGTACGAGCACCAGTACCAGACTGCGGGCAGGATGGGTCTTCAGGGGGGTCAATGTACCCCGAGCGAAAGCGGACAACCGGTATCTCCTGAACAGCGCCCGTCAGCAGTAGCTACTGTCTGCGTGGGGCAGGTTGGACTCGACGGGTATTGGACTCAAGGATGCAGCCGGAATTCAATGGGAATAACGACAGTAACACGATTGCGGTTGACCTCGGCGGGAATCGCCGGCAACGGCTGGGCGCGCTCCAGCATGTCCAGTACGGCGCGATCCAGCAGCGGGTTACCGGCACTGCGCTCCAGCTCGAATGCGAGCACGTTGCCGGCGGCGTCCACCGTGAATTTCAACAGGGCCACCCCCTCGATGCGACGACTGCGCGCCAGGCGGGGGTATTCCCGGTAACGCTCGAGCCACGCCTGCAGCAGGCCGGCGTAGTTGGCCACGGCCTCCTCGCTGGCGGCGCCCGGGGCACCCCCACCGCCGGAGACGCCATCGGCATCACCCCCCACAGTCTGCAGCCCCCCGGCACCGTCGGACGGATCGCTGGCGGCAGCTTCGGCGCCGCGGGTGTTGCTCTCGACCGCTGTGCCGTGCCCGTCGGCCACTGCGGTTTCCTCTGACCGTGGCTGCTCGACAGGTTCCGGTTCCGGTTCCGGTTCGGGCTCCGGCTCCGGCTCGGGTTCGGGTACCGGATCCGGTTCGGGTTCAGGTTCGGGCTCCTCCGGCTCATCCTCCGGGTCCGGCAGGATCCCGTCGCGCCGGGCGGTCTCCCGTGTCGGCTCCCGCCGCGGGTGACGGTGATGGTGCCGCGACTCGGCCGGAGCGGCCTCTGCCGCAGCGGCACCGGCCGCAGACGCACTCGCCAGGCTGATTTCCAGCCCATCGCCACCACCGCTGGGCACCACCCGATCGGCGGGGCCGCGCCACAGCCACCAGCCGACCGCGGCGTGCAGCGACAACGCCACCACCAGCGCCACCACCCAGTGGCGGCGCGAGAGTTCCGGCAGGGTCACCGGGTCACTCCGACCTGCAGTGGGCCGGTATCCGCGTCGTCGGTGGTGTCGGGCTGATCGGCCCTCAGGGTCAGCAATCGCGCATCGGGCACGCCGGCTTCGGTCAATCGGTTCATCAGGCGGATCACGGTGGCGGCATCCGCGCGGCCATCCACCTTGAACCAGAGCCCCCGGAAGCGACTGCCGCCCGCCGGGCTATCGGACAGCCTGTCCAGAAGCGCCTCTTCCTCCAGCTCGACGCCTTCCAGCGCCAGTCGGCCATCGGCTGCCATCTGCAGGGTCAGGGGCGGGTGAGCGGTTTCCATGTCGTTGCCCGCCACGGATTCGAGGGGCTCGTCCACCAGTTCATCCACCGGTGCCAGCTGCCCCACCACCATGAAGAAAATCAGCAACAGGAAAACAATGTTGATGAGGGGCAGAATCCCCTGCTCGGTATCTCGTGCCACGGTCATGAACCTCCCGGCCTGCCTCGATGCACAGCGCCGCCACGGCGCTCTCCCGGCCAATGGCGCTTATCCCGGATATCCGTCTCAGGCGGGCGCGCGGGTTCGGTGACCAGGCTCAGGCGGGTTGCGCCCGCGGCCACCAGGCGATCGAACACGAC
>JBJHAZ010000061.1:0-9383 GCA_050485225.1 Gammaproteobacteria bacterium | reverse complement strand
ATGCGCCAGCCGGTGTTGCTGGACGGGCGCAACATCTACGACCCCGATTACGTGCAGGAGCAGGGCTTTGTCTACTACGGCATCGGTCGCGGTGCCAGCCCCGTCACCGGCCCATCCCTGTCGGAGGCGCTGCCATGACGTCGCGATCGCACTCCCCGTACCCCGGAAGGTCGGATGCAAGCCCCCAGCTCCGTACCGCCTGGCAGGCACTCACCGATCATGCCGCGGAAATGCGCGACCAGCATCTGGCGTCCCTGTTTGCGGCAGATACGGAACGTTTCGCCAGATTGAGTTGCCGTACCGGCCCGCTGCTGCTGGATTACAGCAAGCAGCGCCTGACCACCCGAACCCTGGAAAAACTGATCGCGGTCGCCGCCGCCAGTGACCTGGGTGGCTGGACGGCGCGCCTGTTCGAGGGCGACGCCGTCAATACCACCGAGCAGCGCGCCGCCATGCACTGGGCGTTGCGGCTGCCGCCGGAGGACAGCTCGACGGCGGCGCGCCAGGTGCATACTGAACTCGAGCGCATGTCGGTTCTCGTCGAGCGGCTTCATGCGGGGCAGTGGCGCGGCGCCAATGGGGAGGTGATCACCGATGTGGTCAACATCGGGGTCGGCGGCTCCGACCTGGGGCCCATGATGCTCCACGACGCCCTCGTCGAGTCGGCGGTCAATGGCGCACAACCAAGGCTGCATTTCGTGTCCTCCATGGATGGCAGCCAGCTGTCCCGGCTGCTGCCGCAGTTGCGGCCACAGAACACACTGTTTCTCATCTGCTCGAAGTCCTTTACCACCATCGACACGCTGTCCAACGCGATGACCGCGCGCAGCTGGCTGGTCAACGCGCTGGGCGATCACGCGCGGGTGCTGCGCTGTCACTTCATCGGCATATCCGCCAGTGCGGAGAAAATGACGGCCTGGGGCATTCCCGAGCAGAACCAGCTGCGCTTGTGGGATTGGGTCGGTGGTCGGTTTTCCCTGTGGTCGAGCATCGGCTTTGCGGTGGCGTTGCGGGTCGGCATGGCCGGTTTTCGCGAGCTGCTGGCCGGCGCCCATGCCATGGACCGGCATTTCCGGGAGGCGCCCTGGGCGCAGAACCTGCCGGTGCTGCTGGCCCTCATCGGCGTCTGGAACAGCAACTGCCTCGCCATCGGTACCCACGCCGTACTGCCCTACGACGGCCGTCTGGCCCACTTCCCGGCCTATCTGTCACAGCTGGAGATGGAGTCCAACGGCAAGTCTGTCACCCGCGGCGGTACCAGCGTCACCCGTACCACCTGTCCCGTGATCTGGGGTGATGTGGGGCCCAACGCGCAGCACGCCTTCTACCAGTTGTTGCACCAGGGGACCCAGCCGGTCAGTTGCGACTTCATCGTTCCGGTGCGCCGCTACGGTCGCGAAGGCGACAGGGACAACGGCCACGGCGATCGGCTCGCCGAGCAGCACCAGCTGGCGCTGGCCAACTGCCTGGCCCAGTCGCGGTTGCTGGCGCTGGGTGAGGCGGCGCTGCCCGACGCCGAGCCATTGCCGCTGTACCGGCGCTATTTCGGCAATCAGCCGAGCTGTACGCTGCTGCTGGACGAAATCACGCCCTACAGCATGGGCATGCTGATCGCTGCCTACGAGCACAAGGTGTTTGTCCAATCGGTGATCTGGAATGTGAATCCCTTCGACCAGTGGGGGGTCGAGATGGGCAAGCTGATGGCCAACGAGACCCGGGAGTGGTTGCGTCCGGGCGAGGTGGAGGCCGAAGTCGACAGTTCCACCGCGGGCCTGATCGCCGCCATCAAGGGTTGCAGGGGCTAGGAGGGATGGGGCTAGGAGGGCGTACGAAGGGCAAGCAGGGTGCCGAGGCCAGGAGCAGTGAGCGGTAAGCCTCGCCCCAACACGTCGCTGCCCGCCCCGGGAACCGGGGCGGGCAGCGGCGCAGTGCTACAGCGCGAACTCCGAGATCAGCTGCTGACCTGCAGGCGGCTGGTGTCGACGGATTTCACGCCGCGGATATTGCGCGCGATTTCCTCCGCCAGATCCTTCTCGGTATCGTTTGCCACGGTGCCGCTCAGGTGTACCTGACCGTCATTGGTTTCCACACCGATGTCGAGACCCTTGAGATTGCGATTGAACAGGTAGCTGGATTTCACCTTGCTGGTGATCCAGGCGTCGCTGACGGCATCGCCGGCACTGCGGGCGTTCTCCCGGGCGCGGTCTGTGGTGCCGGAATCACCGGACACGTCCACCTGGTTGCGTACCTCGCGTACGCCGTCCGTATTGCTGGCCAGCCGTTCGGCCAGCTCCCGCGACTCGCTGCTGTCGGCCTTGCCGCTGAGTGTCACCACGCCATTGCTGGTTTCCACCTTGATGTCGAGCCCCTGGGTATTGCTGTTCCACAGCAGCTTGGACTTCACGGTGGCGGTGGTGGTGGCGTCCTGCATGCGCTGGGAAAAGTCCGACTGCTGCGAGGTATCGCTCGGATCCGCGTCCACGTTGAGGCGGTTGTCCACCCGCTCGATGCCGTCGACACCCAGGGCCACCTGTTCCGCCAGATCGCGATCCACGTCGCTCTCCACACTGCCGGATAGAATGGCGGTATCGCCTTCCACATCCACGCTGATATTGAAGGGGCTGAGGTGGCGGTTGAGGGTGATGGCGGTCCAGATGGAGCCTTCCTGACGGGCTTCTGTCAGTTGCTGCCGGAGGTCGTTGTTGTCGGCGTGAAGAGTGAGCGGCGCAAGCGCCATGAGGCTTGCGGTCGCGGTGGCCAGAGCCAGTTTCTTCAGCTTGGGCTTGGTCATGGTTATATCCTCCTGATTCATGATGCTGACAGACCGGCGTCTGTGCCGAGTCCGTGAACCCAAGAGCAAACCCTGTGCCATCATTGAAATATCATGATTATCAATGAGTTGTGTTTTTGTGGCTGGCCCTGGCGCTCCGCGGTGTTGCCGGTAGGCGACAGGTGCCGGTCGGAATTGAAAAAAATGCGCCTTATCAGCATGTTGAGCTGTCTCTGATTGGCAACGGCCAGCGCCGATGGCCGGCGCGTCGCCCATTGCCGATCAGTTCAGGTCAACGGCGTACTCGCGCAGTACCACCAGTGGCACGATCTCCAGGGCGCGCTGATGGGTGCTGGTGAGATAGACGCGGGGTGCGGCGTCGTGCTGCTGCGCCTCGAGCCAGCGGGCGGCGCACAGGCACCAGCGATCGCCGGGGCGCAGGCCGGGAAATTCGAACTGGGGCATGGGCGTGGACAGGTCGTTGCCGCGACTGCGGGAAAAGTCGAGAAACTCCCGCGTGACTTCCACGCAGACCGTGTGAGAGCCGCGGTCCTCGTCGGTGGTGTTGCAGCACCCGTCGCGGAAGAAGCCGGTTTTCGGATTGTGGCTGCAGGGCTCCAGCGGTTCGCCGAACACGTTCAGTGAGGGGTCCATGTTCATAGTGATATCCGGATTCGATGTGTCGTGGATTCAGAGAGTCTTGTAATGCAGAGTCTCGTGGGATTCAGAGTCTCGTAGGATCCAGAGTCTCGTGGGATTCAGAGTGTCCTGGAACCAGGTAGTGTTTTGGGTTGATGTCGTTACCAGGCCTTGGGTCCGCGTTGGTCCGGCCGGGAATCAGGGTTGCACCAGCCGCACCACGCTCGCATTGGCCTCGCGCGCCTTGCCGGCCGCATGCAGTTTCTCCAGGTAGTTGTCCCAGCGCTGCTCCTGCTGGACGCACAGGTCATGGAGATAGCGCCAGGCGTAGATGCCGGTATCGTGGCCATCGCTGAAGTGCAGGACCAGCGCATAGTTGCCCGCAGGTTCGACCCTGACCACCTTCACATCCTTCTTGCCGTGCTGCAGGACCTCCTGGCCGGGACCGTGGCCGCGCACCTCGGCGCTTGGGCTGAACACCCGCAGGTACTCCCCGCTGAGACGGAACTCGCTGCCGTCCGGCCAGGCGAGCGTCAGGCTGCCGTCACTCTTGTGCAGGCGGATGGCGGTGGGTACAGGGGCAGCATTCACGGCGACGGTCTCGGTCAGGGTCTTGCTCACAGTATAAAACGCGACAGGTCTTCGTTGCTGGCCAGCTCGCCGAGGTTGTCCTCGACAAAGGCGGCGTCGATGGTGACCGGCTCGCCCCGGGCACCGAGGTCCGCGGCGCGGAACGAGAGGTCCTCCAGCAGCCGCTCCATCACCGTGTGCAGGCGGCGGGCGCCGATGTTCTCGGTGCGCTCGTTTACCTCCCAGGCGGTTTCCGCCAGGCGGCGGATGCCGTCCTGGGTGAAGTTGACCACCAGGCTTTCGGTTTTCAGCAGCTCGCGATACTGCTCGGTGAGCGAGGCGCTGGGTTCGGTCAGGATGCGCTCGAAATCGTCGGCGCTCAGTGAGTCCAGCTCCACCCGGATCGGCAGACGCCCCTGCAGTTCGGGAATCAGGTCCGAGGGCTTGGAGAAGTGGAAGGCCCCGGAGGCAATGAACAGGATGTGATCGGTCTTGATCATGCCGTACTTGGTGCTCACGGTGCAGCCCTCGATCAGCGGCAGCAGGTCACGCTGCACGCCCTCGCGGGACACGTCGGTGCCGCCGGTTTCGCCGCGCTTGGCCACCTTGTCGATCTCGTCGATGAATACAATACCGTTCTGCTCGGCGCTGCGGATGGCGCGGTTCTTGATGTCCTCGTCGTTGACCAGCTTGGCGGCCTCCTCCTCGGTGATGGCCTTCATGGCCTGGGCCACGGTCATCTTGCGAGTCCTGGTGCGGTCCCCGCCGAAAGACGAGAACATGTTCTGCAGCTGGCTGGTCATCTCCTCCATGCCGGGCGGCGCCATGATTTCGACGCCGACCGGTGCGGCGCTGACCGTCACCTCGATTTCCTTGTCGTCGAGCTCGCCCTCGCGCAGCTTTTTGCGAAACAGCTGGCGGGTTGTGCTGCTGTTCTGGGTGTTGTCCTCGCTGCCCCGTGCCGGGGGCAGCAGGGCGTCGAGGACGCGCTCCTCCGCATTGTCCTGCGCGCGTTGCTCCATGCGCTTCATTTCCTGCTCGCGCACGTGCTTGACGGCGTTTTCCACCAGGTCGCGCACGATGGACTCCACATCGCGGCCCACGTAACCCACCTCGGTGAATTTGGTGGCCTCGACCTTGATGAAGGGGGCGTTCGCCAGCTTGGCGAGGCGGCGGGCGATCTCGGTCTTGCCCACGCCGGTGGGGCCGATCATCAGAATGTTCTTGGGGGTGATTTCCTCGCGCAGCGCCTCGGGCAGCTGCATGCGGCGCCAGCGATTGCGCAGGGCAATGGCCACGGCGCGCTTGGCGTCCTGCTGACCGACGATATGGCGGTCCAGTTCGTGAACGATTTCGCGGGGAGTCATGTCGGACATGGTGTCAGTGTTCCTGTATGTTCTGGCCGATATCGGCGTTGGAGTCCGCTCTGCGGGTCGAAAGTTTCGGGACCTGGGCTGGCGTCTCTTCCAGGGTTGGGCTGGCGTCTCTTCCGGGGCTGGGCTGGCTCCTTTTCGGGGCCTGGGCTGGTGCCTCTACGGTAGGAGCCCGCTCCGCGGGCGAACGGTTCGGGCCTTTACCCGTTCCCTCGCAGCTGCAGCCGTTACGATTGACCGCTCCCGCAATCCAGCTCTTCGATGGTGCGGTTGTGGTTGGTGTAGATACAGACATCACCGGCAATGGCGAGGCCCTTCTCCACAATATCGCGGGCACTGAGGTCGGTGTTGTCGAGCAGCGCGCGCGCCGCGGACTGGGCAAAGGGGCCGCCCGAGCCAATGGCGATCAGGTCGTCCTCCGGCTCGATGACATCGCCGTTGCCGGTGATGATCAGTGAGGCCTCGTGGTTGGCCACCGCCAGCAGGGCTTCGAGCCGGCGCAGGGCCCGGTCGGTACGCCAGTCCTTGGCCAGCTCGACGGCGGCGCGCACCAGCTGGCCACGATGGGCTTCCAGCTTGGCTTCAAAGCGTTCGAACAGGGTGAAGGCATCGGCGGTGCCGCCGGCAAACCCGGCGATCACCTTGTCGTTGTAGAGACGGCGCACCTTGCGGGCATTGCCCTTCATCACGGTATTGCCCAGGGTGACCTGCCCGTCGCCGCCAATGGCTACCTTGCCGTTGCGCCGGATCGAAAGGATGGTGGTACCGCGATACTGTTCCAAGAGGCTCTCCTGTGGGTTCTGTTGGCCTGCAGGTTCCGTAGGCCGGTAGGTTCTTCGGGGTCGGCGACTGCGCGGGGCCGGTCGCGGGCGAATGGACCAAAAGGGCTACATGGGGTCGCTGCGCCAAAAATCAACCGCCGCCCGGCGGGCCGGACAAATTCAGCGGCGCAGCATGAGGGTGTCGATGCCGTTGGCCGCCAGCTGGGAGCGCACCGAATCCATCGACTGGTGATCGCGGTAGGGGCCGACGATGACGCGGTGCCAGGTTTCGCCCTGGCGCGGGTTGAAGGTCTCGATATTGGCGCTCATGCCCATCAACAGGAGCTGAGCACGCAGGTTGTCCGCATCGGCATGACTGCGGAACGAGCCGGCCTGCAGCAGAAAGCGCTGGCTTTCCTCGGCCGGTGTATCGGTGCGGCTTGGCGGTGATTCGGGTTCGGGGCGTGTCGGTGCCGGCTGCGGATCGGGTGGCGAGGCAGCGACCGGTTGTTCCGGTTGGGCCGGACGCGGTTGCGGAGCGGGCTCCGGTGACGGTTCCTGGGCCGGTGCAGGCGTAGGTGCAGGCGTAGGTGCCAGAGGCGCGGGTGTATCGGGCGGCGCCGGGCGGTCGGCGCCCACCGGTACGCGCGACTCGGGCAGCAGGTCATAAAAGTCGAAACGGGGGCGGTGGCGGGTGTCCTCGCCCTGCGCCTTGGCGGCGACGGTCTCCTTGCTCGGAGCACTGTCCGGCTTGCCGATGTCCTTGATCAGCATCAGGAAGATGCCGAGCACCAGTCCGGAGCAGAACCACACCCAGGCCGGCGCACCCTTGCGGACCGGACTGGCACGGCGCGTCTGCGGCTTGCGTCTGTTGCTGGGCTTGCGGGTGTAGTTCGGCATCGGATGGCTGCGTGCTCTTTGCCCCATGGGGCATTCGGGTTCAATGGGGCATTCTAGCCCAATGGGCCATTCTAGAGGGTGGTGTTCGGTCGGCCAACCAGCCTAAGGAACCTCTTAAGAACGTCACGAGCGAAGATAGGCGGGCCGCCGCCGGAGCGGAGAAAGCGGAGTTTATACGAGATAAATGAGCATTTTGAGCACCGCCGGCGGCCCGGATGTCGAGCGCAGTAGTTTTTCAGAGGTTCCCTAACTCATATCCACCGGATCAATGTCGACACTCCAGCGCACCTTCCTCGCCAGGGGGTGGCCTTCCATGGCCAGGCTCAGCGCGCGCAAGCGTTCGTGCAGGCGTGCCCGCTGGGAGTCCAGTACGGAGAGCTGGAAGCGGTAGCGGCCAGCGCGACGCTCCATGGGCGCCGGCAGGGGGCCTAGCAGCGTGGTTTCCGCATCGGGCTCGCCCCGACTCTCCAGCCAGCGGCGCGCTTCGCGCAGCAGCTTGTCGGCCTGTTCGGGCTGATCGGCCTCGCTGCGCAGCAGGGCCATGTGACGGAAGGGCGGCATGGATGTCACTCGCCGTTCGTCGCACAGCCGTTGGGCGAACTCGGGGTATCCCCGCTCGCTCAATTCCTGCAGCAGCGGATGATCGGCGTGGTGACTCTGAATCATCACCCGGCCCGGCTTGCTGGCGCGCCCGGCCCGGCCCGCCACCTGGGTGATGAGCTGCCCGAGGCGTTCGGGGCCACGAAAGTCACTGCTGAACAGGCCGTTGTCGGCATCGATGATGGCCACCAGGGTGACATCGGGAAAGTGATGCCCCTTGGCGAGCATCTGAGTGCCCACCAGGATGCAGGGCTTGCCCTCGTGCACCCGGTCGAGAATGCGGCTCATGGCGTGGCGTCGGCGGGTGCTGTCGCGATCCACCCGCAGCACCGGAAAGCCGGGCAGCAGGTGTTCCAGTGCTTCCTCGACCCGCTCCGTACCCTGTCCGAGGGGCAGCAGCTCTTCACTGTGGCACTGGGGGCACTGCTGGACCAGGCGCTCCCGGTGACCGCAGTGGTGGCACAGCAGGCTGTGCGCACGGCGGTGGACCGTCAGCCGTGCATCGCAATGGCTGCACTGGGCGATCCAGCCGCAGTCGTGGCACATGAGGGTGGGGGCAAAGCCGCGCCGGTTGAGAAACACCAGTACCTGGTTGCCGCGCTCCAACTCCTGCTGGCAGGCATCGATCAGGGTCGGTGCGAAGCCGGCCACCAGATGCTGGCCGCGCAGGTCCACGAACTGCCAGGGCGTGGCTGCGGCGCGATTGACGGCCGGGCGGGGCAGGGTAGCCAGCCGGTAGCGACCGGTCGCCACATTGTTGAGGCTCTCCAGCGAGGGGGTGGCCGAACCCAGCACGACAGGAACCTGCTCCCGATAGGCCCGCATCACCGCCAGATCCCGCGCCGAGTAGCGAAAGCCCTCCTGCTGCTTGTAGGAGTTGTCGTGCTCTTCATCCACCACAATCAATCCCGGCCGCGCCAGCGGAGTGAAGATCGCCGAGCGGGTTCCCAGTACGATGCCGGCGCGGCCGGAGCGGGCGGCCTCCCATGCCTCCAGTCGCTGGCCGTCGCTGAGGCCCGAGTGGAGACTCACCACCGGGCAGTTGAAGCGCTCCTCGAAGCGACGCAGGGTTTGCGGTGTCAGGCCGATCTCGGGCACCAGCACCAGCACCTGCCGGCCGTAGCGCAACACCTGTTCGGTCAGGCGCAGGTAGATTTCGGTCTTGCCGCTGCCGGTTTCACCCTGCAGCAGCCAGGCGGTAAAACCGTGGGGTTGGATGTCGTCGAGCGCCGCCTGCTGCTCGGGGTACAGCTCGGGCGGTGTCTGCTGCAGCAAGTGGGGGTTGTCCGCCCCGGCCACCAGCGCCTCCGCAGTGGCGTGCGCCCCGGCCACCACCGCCTCCGTCGCTTCGATCAACCCCTTGTCCGCCAGTTGGCGCAGCACGGCCGGCTTGATGCCCGCCTGCGCCAGCACCGACTGGGGGCACTCGCCCGTCTGCTGTACGCGGGCCAGGGCCTCGCGCTGGCGGGGTGCGCGGGACAGGGTGCGCTGGTAGTCCTCGACGGCGGGCAGGCCGGCGCCGTGACGGGTCAGGCGCCAGACCGTCTCGGTGGCGACCGGCGGCGGGGCTCCCCGTCGCAGCAGTGCCGGAAAACACTGGGCCAGTGCGTCGCCCACCGGGTGCAGGTAGTAGTCCGCCGCCCACAGGAACAGCTCGAACAAGGTGGCGGGCACCAGCGGCTCCCGGTCGATGACCGCCTCGATGGCCTTGAGGCGGCTGGTGTTCTCCGGCTCACCGCAGCCCGACTCCACCACCCAGCCCACCAGGCT